>NZKC01000020.1 GCA_002692475.1 Candidatus Pelagibacter sp. | reverse complement strand
CCAATTTTTTGATAATTTTTATAAAAATCTAATCCTTCCTCAAAAAAAAGATAAAGATTCAAAATTATAAATATTGTTATACCTCTTGCAAATAAATACTGCCATGGAACTAATTCTGGTTGATCCATATAGCGAACTACTAAAGGACCAAAGGACCAGAGTATTCCAGCAATTAAGACAACAGGTATTGCGACATTTTCATTTTTAAGTTTAAACATTGAGTGTTTTTATTAATAAATTTGACTTACTACAATAAAAATTTAAATTATAAATAGAAGTTTATTATAATAAAAAANTTANATCCTCAACTTTAAGTTGTTAACAAATTATAAAATGGACTTAAAAATTTTCAAAATAGCTGCAAATAATAAAAATAATAATCATTTAAAAAATTATGATTATATTTTAAAACAAAAAAATTCTATGTGTGGTGATGAGATAGAAATTTCAGTTAAATTAAAAAATAAAAAAATTTCCAAAATTGGCTATACCTGTAAATCTTGTATATATACGCAGGCATCAGCAAGTCTACTTTCAAATTCTTTAAAAAATAAATCTGTTNNTGAGGTAAAAGAATTAAAATTAATACTAGACAAATTTTTTAAAAAAGAACTTACTAAACTTCCAAAAAGACAATTAATCTTTTCTAAATTAATTAATAAGCACAATTTAGCTAGAAAAGAATGTTTGATGTTACCTTTTATCACTCTTCATAAAATGATTGAAAAGTTGTAAGTTGGTATATGAATAAAGAAAATTTTTTAAAATCATCGATAGCCGCTATTTTTTCATTCTTAACAATAGGTNTATTNACATTATTAACTTATAANACAGAGTTAGGTNTTTTTCTTATAGCATCATTTGGTTCTACCATGGTGCTTTTATATGGTTATCCTGAAAGTCCATTTGCTCAACCAAAAAATGTTTTTTTTGGTCATCTGCTTACTTCTGCGNTTGGTGTGATTTGTTTATATTTAATTCCTTTACCNGAATATATTTTGATTCCAATTGCAGTAGGTCTAGGGGTTGGTTTAATGATTTTATTTAATGTAACTCACCCNCCNGCTGGNGGAAATCCAGTTATTATTATTATTGGNGGNGTATCAATTAATTATTTATTCAGCCCTATAATTACTGGTTCTATTTTAATTCTAGTTTTTGGTGTAGTCTTAAATAGATTTATACTAAANAAAAATTNCCCAAAATAGCCACTATTTGTTTGCTANTGTATCCCAAATTCTGTAGATTGCTTTAAAAATTAAATAGCTTCATTAGCAAATTTTATAGGAGANAAAATGAAAATATTATGTGTNTTATACGATGATCCAAAGAGTGGAATGCCAAAATCNTATCCACTATCTGACTTACCNAAATTAGAAAAATATCCAGACGGTATGACTTTACCNAATCCAAAAGGTAGAGATTTTACNCCAGGTGAATTACTNGGATGTGTGTCTGGTGAACTTGGTTTAAGAAAATTTTTAGAAAGTAATGGTCATGAATATATTGTGACNAATAGTAAAGACGGAGATGGAAATGANGCTGACAAACATATTGTCGATGCTGATATTGTAATATCGCAACCCTTTTTTCCTTATTATTTAACAAAAGAAAAAATTGCGAAAGCNAAAAATTTAAAAATGGCAATTACAGCAGGTATTGGATCTGACCATGTTGATTTACAAGCTGCTATGGATAACAATATTGATGTCGTTGAAGTTACATTTTGTAATTCAAGATCAGTTGCGGAACACATTGTAATGATGATTGTATCAATGGTTAGAGATTACCATAACCANCACAGAATTGTAAATGAAGGTGGATGGAANATTGCNGATGCAGTTCAAAGAAGTTATGACGTTGAGGGTATGCACATAGGAACAGTNGCAGCTGGAAGAATTGGNCTAGATGCTTTAAGAAAAATGAAACCTTTCGATGTGCATTTGCATTATTTTGACCGTCATAAATTACCTGATAGTGTAGAAAAAGAATTAAATCTTACTTTTCATGAATCGGTAGAGTCTATGGTAAAAGTTTGTGATGTGGTAACTATAAACTGCCCATTACACCCTGAAACTGAAAATTTATTCAATAAAAATATGATAAGCAAAATGAAAAAAGGTGCTTACATAGTAAATACAGCTAGAGGTAAAATTTGTAACAAAGATGATATAGCGGAAGCTTTGAAATCTGGACAACTTAGTGGTTATGCTGGTGATGTGTGGTTTCCACAACCCGCTCCTAATGATCACGTTTGGAGAAGTATGCCTAATCATGGTATGACACCACATACATCTGGAACATCTTTATCTGCACAAACAAGATATGCGGATGGAGTTAGAGAAATCCTTGAATGTTTCTTCGACAAAAAACCAATCAGAGATCAATATCTAATTGTAAAAGATGGACAATTAGCAGGTATGGGTGCACACTCATACAGTAAAGGATCTGCTACTAGTGGTTCTGAAGAAGCAGCAAAATACAAGAAAAAATAATATTAAATATTTTTTGAAATATTAACTCAAGTTTATATCCTATTGATATAAACTTGAGTATTATTTATATCTATTCTAATGACGAACAAAAATAAAATAGATTGGAAATTTAAGAATTCATATCTCCAATTACCTAAAGACATGCAATCTAAACAATTGCCAGAAAAAGTTAAAAATCCAAAACTAGTCTTAATAAATAATAACTTATCAAATGAACTTGGAATTAATTTATCAAACTTAGATCCAGAATATCTTGCATTAGTTTTTTCAGGAAATCAATTACCCGCTGGTTCAGATACAATTGCTATGGCATATGCAGGACATCAATTTGGTCATTTTACAATCTTAGGTGATGGGAGAGCAATTTTAATTGGAGAACATATTAATAATAAAAAGCAACGATATGAAATCCAATTTAAAGGATCCGGTAAAACTGAATTTTCAAGAAATGGTGATGGTAAAGCAGCCTTAGGACCAATGTTAAGAGAATATATAATTAGTGAAGCAATGTATCACTTGAATATACCTACTACTAGAAGCCTAGCTGTAGTAAAAACAGATGAAAAAGTTATTCGAGAAACTGAGCTGACAAGAGCAATTTTAACTAGAGTTGCATCTAGTCATATTCGTGTTGGTACATTTCAATATTTTGCATACAAGAAAGATGATGAGAGTTTAAAGTCTTTGGTTAACTATTCAATAGATCGGCACTATGCTGAAATAAAAAATAGTGAAAACATTTATATAAATCTAATAGATAGATTAATGGATAAACAAATTGATTTAGTTGTAAATTGGATGCGTGTTGGCTTTATTCACGGAGTTATGAATACAGATAATATGGCCCTATCTGGTGAAACTATAGACTATGGACCGTGTGCATTTATGGATAAATATGATCCAAAAACTGTTTTTAGCTCTATAGATCATTTTGGCAGATATGCTTATTACAACCAACCCTCAATTACAAAATGGAATTTAGCTAGATTTGCAGAGTGTCTAATACCGTTTCTAGACACTAATAAAGATGAAGCTATCAAGATTGCTACAAATAAAATAAATGAGTTTGATAAAAAATATGAAAAAAAATGGTTAAAAATGATGAGTGATAAAATTGGATTGCTTGACACTGAAAAAGAAGACGAGGTTTTAATTTTAGATTTATTACAATGGATGCACTCTAATAAAGCTGACTATACAAATACTTTTTATAATTTAATTAATGAAAAAATTTTTAGTAATCAAGTTTATGATAATGCAGATTTTTTGACTTGGAAAGACAGATGGAAAATGCGTTTATCTAAATACAAGAATAAAATGGATAAAGTTGAAGAAAAAATGAAATTTTCTAATCCTATTATTATTCCAAGGAATTATAAAGTTGAGGAGGCTTTAAGTGCTGCAGAAAGTGGAGATATGAGTTTAGTCGAGATTTTATTAAAAGCTCTTGAAAAACCTTATGAAAATACTTCTAATCTTAAAGATTTTCAAATAACTGAGAAACTAAATAAATCAGGATACAAAACTTATTGTGGTACTTAATTAAAGTACATAAGGTTCAGGTCTAGCACTTTTATCTAAAACTCTTTCGACAGCAAATTCACTTATATCTATTGTTTGGTAAGACCCTGTTGTTATTAATTCTGTTAAGGCTCGGCCTATTCCTGGGGCTTGCATTAAACCTCTACCAGTAAATCCTGAGGCTAAATATACATTTTCATATTTAGGATGTTTTCCAACAACTGCGTTATTATCTAACTTATTGCAATCGTAATAGCCTGCCCAGCCTCCTGTAAGTTTAAGCTCCTCAAAAGCAGGAATTCTTTTTGCAAGGGCTGGCCATACTAACTCCTCAAAATCGTTCCATGCGGGTTCTAAGTCTTCTGCATCAAAGACTGATAAGGGTGAGCCAGCTAAATACTCTTTTCCTTCAGGTCTCCAATAAACTCCTGTTGTTAAATCTCCTGTTAAAGGCATTTCTGGATAATGTTTTGGACATTTTACTCTAAACACAGTGTGTTTTTGAGGCACCACAGGGATATCATCTAAAAGTTTTTTAGTCCAACAACCAGCAGCAGATATTATTGTTTTCGCTTTTATCTCTGAAATATTTTTTATATCTCCCTTAACAAATTCAGCTCCTAGCTCAATAGCTTTACTTTTTAAAGCGCCATGAAACATAAAAGGATCAATCCANCCTTCAGTTTTATTATCTGTATATGTTGCTGTTTCTATTCCATCATTATTTATGTATGGAAAAATTTTAGATAACTCTGATCCTTTGATATTTTTTGTTCCAGCATCACAAGCTTTATGATTTTCTAATGCTCTATACTGCTCCTCTGCATGCTCGGGTCCAAACATCAGAAGATAACCATTAGTTACCATACTAGCTGTTGGATTTGGATTTTTTTCGGTTTTTAATACATTGGGCAGGTTAAAAATAAATTCTTTAGCAAATTTTCCTAAAAGAATATTTTCCTTTTGAAAAAATTGTCTTCTGAAACCTCCAAGTGATAGTGGAAAAGATGCTTGTTTATAAGTTGGATCTCTTTCGATTACCTTAACTTTTCTACCTTCTTTAGCTAAAAAATAAGCTGTTGAAGTTCCAATAATTCCTCCGCCAATTATAACTACATCTTCCATATCAATTTAAATATAACAACGTCGCATTAAGTATTAGGGCATAACAACTCCATAATAAATATGGAATCATTAAATAATAGCTAAGTATACTAATATGTTTAAATTTTACAGTAAGAATTATAATAAACATAATTAATATAAATAAATTTAATAAAGCTAAAGGTATGTTATGAAATACAAAAAAAACTATACTCCAAGTTGTATTAAATAATAAATGTATAAAGTATATTAAAACTATATTTAAATTTTTTCTATTTTTATGCCAAGCTGACCATATAGCAATAGTCATAAATAAATAAAGCGTTGTCCAAACTGGTGCAAAAACCCAATCGGGAGGTGTGAGAAATGATTTGTTTAAACTGGAATACCAAGGTTCTTTTGCGCTCATAGTTGATATTCCTCCAATAAAGGAGGCCGAATAGGTCGCAACTGCAAAAAGTATAAATGATATAAATTTATTTTTTAACATTATAATAATATACAATACTTTATTATGAATAAAAAAGTAATTTGGATTACTGGGGCAAGTAGTGGCATAGGCAAAAGTTTAGCCCTTAAATTTGCTAAGGAAGGGTGGATAGTTGCAGCATCAGCCCGTAGAGAAGATTTACTGCAAGATTTAAATAAAGAAAACAGTAATATTCATTCATTTCCATTAGATGTTACAAATATTGAAAATTGTAAAAATACTTTCAATAAAATATTAGATCAGTTTAAAGAAATAGAGATATCTTTTTTTTGTACTGGTATTCATGATCCAAAATCAGAGAAAAAGTTTAGTTTAGAGAAAATTAAAAAAATTACTGAAGTAAATTATTTTGGAACATTAAACTGTATTAATTCAGTTTATGACTATTATAACCAAAAACAGAGTGGACAAATATCAATTGTATCCTCTGTGGCTGGTTATAGAGGGCTGCCAGCTAGTGGCGCCTATTGTGCTTCTAAGTCAGCCTTAAGTAGTTTTGCAGAAAGTTTATATTTTGAAATGAAAAGAAANAACGTTAGAATTTCTTTAATTAGTCCAGGTTTTATAAAAACTCCGATGACTGATATGAACGATTTTCCAATGCCAATGATTAAAACACCAGAATTTGCAGCGGGTGAAATTTATAAAGGATTAATAAAAGGTAAAAGTTTTGAAATACACTTCCCAAAATCATTTACATTTATAATGAAATTATTAAGAATTTTACCTANCTCTATTTATTTTAAAATTGTTGAAAAAGGTATGAGTAAAATTAAATATTAGTCTTTTACAAAAAAAACAGTTAACTCAGCTACCTTAAATCCAAATTTAGTCATTACAGCTCTGTTGATAGCAACTTTATCATCTTGTTTGAAAATCCAATCATCAAAAGTAATTTTAATCTCTTTACCTTTGACAGGCACTAATAATACATACTCAAATTTGAAAGCAGGTCCATATGAGTAACCTTTAGCTTTGCCAACNACATCTCCTGCTGTTCCTTCATAATTATGTTCATCAATTTTATTAATTTTCCATTGTCTAGTTTGGATTTCTCCGTCATCCCAATTAAACTTTTCATCTAATATCAATTGAGTACCGTCCCATTTACCGTTTAAATCAGCAGTAAATTGCCTCGTAACTTTTCCAGATCTATTTTGAAGTATCCCCCACGCTTTAACATTGCCTGATAAATATTCTTCAATTATTAACCTTGGTTCCTTATTTTTAAAATCTTCTGGTTTCATATTACTATTAGTAGAACAGCTTGTAGTAAATGCGAATATAATTATCAACAAAAAAGGAAAGAATAACTTAAAAATATTTTTCATAAATTTATTTGTTCTGTAATGAAAATTGTATTAGATCAATATTTTTTGATTTAAAACCTGCTTCACAATATGATAGGTAAAAATCCCACATCCTTTTAAAGGTTACATCAAATCCTTGCTTTGAAATGGAGTCCCATTTTTTTAAAAACTCATCTCTCCATACCATTAAAGTATTTGAGTAATGTAATCCATAAGAATTGCATGCATCAAATTCAAGTCCTGCATTATTTGAAAGTTTGTTTATAATTTTTTTACAAGGCAAAAAACCTCCTGGAAAAATATATTTTTGAATAAAATCTTGTTTGGCTTTATATCTATCATAAAGATTGTCATCTATTACGATTGCTTGTATGGCCGCCGTACCTCTATTTTCTAAATTTTTTTTAATTGATCTAAAATAACNGTTTAAATAATTCTGACCAACTGCTTCTATCATTTCAATTGANGCAATAGANTTATACTTTGATTTTACATCTCTATAATCNNTCATNCTAATATTAACTTTTTCATTTAAACCATTTTTAAAAATTCTTTCTTTAGCAAATTGAAACTGCCTTTTTGATATTGTGATNCAATCAAGTTTTACATCATAGTTCTTACCAACATACTCTGCATAACCGCCCCAACCGCATCCAATTTCTAACATTTTATCGCCAGGTCTTGGTTTTAATAAATTTGAAAGTTTTTTATATTTGTTGATTTGTGCATCTTCTAAATCACTTTTTTCATTTTCAAAAATTGCACTTGAATATGTTAGGGTTTTATCTAACCATATTGAAAAAAATTCATTTCCTAAATCATAATGTTTAGAAATGTTTTCCTTACTTCTTTCTATGGTATTCTTTATAAAAATACTTTTTAAATAATTAAAAATAGGAAAATCAAATANTCCTGAAAATTTATGAATTGTTTTTATATTCTTAGCTAAAATTTCAATAAGTGATGTAAGATCGTTTGTTTCTATATCTCCTCGCATATAAGCTTCTGCAAGACCAATACTTCCNTTGTTGATTACATCAAAAAGNAAACCTGGTTTTTTTATTACTAANTCAGACTGAAGTTTAGAATTANGATNTCCAAAAGTATAATTTTTTCCATCAAAATTTTTTAAATTTATTTTTCCATATTTTATTTTNTTCAATAATGAAAATACTATTTTNTCTGTTATTTTTGGCATAAATTATTTTTCAAATGTAATATTATTTTTNATATTTATACTTCTCTTAACTAGTTTAATTCCTTTAAGCCATAATCTTAATGCCTCATAATGTATCGCTGATATTATTTTAAGAGTCATCAGNGGATGTTTAATGTAAGAAAATAGGAGATTTTTACTATTAAAACTTGATCTCACGCCATCCTGTGATGCGAATAAAAGTTTACCAGATTTATCTCTCTGATCGATTATAACAGACAAATTGTTACCAGGATTTAATACCTTAAAATTATAGGTTGAATCGAGATCCATAAAGGGTGATACAAAAAATTTTTTATTACAATTATTTTTTACGAAATTCCCCCCTTCTTCAACTTTAAAAACATAAGTGTGCTGCTCGCCAAAGGTATTTTTAACTTCATATAAAATCGATATTAAATCTGAATTTTTATTAAAAATAAAAAAAATACTTAAAGGATTAAAAACATAGCCGAGTATTCTTGGGTAACATAAAATTTTTATTTTTAATTCTTTATCAATTATACCAATAGACTTTAAATTTTTCTTAACCCAATCAACCAGTGATGATCCATCTCTAGGGCCATGATCTTTGTCATAAAAACTCATTAAGTTAAATTTATTGTGTGAAAAAAAATAAATTTTTTTATTTATTTCATTTATCTCATCGAAATCTAAATATAATGAAAATACCTTATACTTAAAAAAATGAGTTCTTGGTTTAAATCTTTTGTGTATTACTTCTCCAGTATAGATATAAGATTCTTTAATCATTTAAATAATTCATCATTTCAATAGTAGATTTTATTCCATCTTCATGAAAACCATAGCCAAAATAACCACCACAAAACAATAAATTTTTCTGATTTTGTAACTTTTTGAGTAATTTTTGATTTTCTAGTGCATCTAAATCATAATATGGATGAGTAAAAGTAATTTTTTTAAATACTTTATCCTCATTTATTTTTAGAAAGGGATTTAAAGTTAGAAATATATTTCTTTTAACTTTCAAATTTTGAAGAAGATTCAGCCAATAAGTAATTGATGTGTTATTTAAATTATTTAAATCTATATTTGAATTCCATGCTGACCAAGTCTTAATGTTCTTTGGCATAACATTACTGTCTGAGTGAATATAAGCAGTATTTTTTTTATACTTAAACCTGGAAAGAATTTGTTTTTCATCATTTGTAGGGTTTTCAATTAATGAAAGCGCTTCATCAGCATGAGTAGCCATAACTACTTTATCATAATCAAAAAATTCATTTTTATCTCCATAGAAAATTCTCACATTTGACTCGCCTCTTTTGATTTTTTTAATTTCGTAATTTTTATAATACTCTCCGCTTATATTTTTTAAAATTTTATTTACATATGTTCTGCTTCTATTCTTAACAGTATACCATTGTGGTCTATTAGAGAGCTTAAACAAACCATGATTTTGAAAAAAATTTAAAAAAAAAGTTAAAGGCATTTGACTAGCCTCGTACGGTGGCATTGACCAAATTGCAGCAACCATTGGAATAATATGATAATTAATAAAATATTTTGAAAGTTTTTGCTTCTCTAAATAATCACCTAATGTTTGTTTTTTATCTAGTAAATTAATTTTGGAACTTTTCTTATAAAAATTTATAATCTCAAAAAACATTCTTAAAAATTTTAAATTTAGTATATTTTTTCTATTTGAAAAAATACCATTCAGTCCTTTTCCACAATATTCTATTTCCTGTTTTTGTGAGGTCACTGAAAAACTCATGTTGCTCTTTTCTATTTCTACATTATTTTCATTAAAAAAATTAATTAAATTAGGGTATGTTAAATAGTTAAAGACAATAAATCCTACATCTATTGGAATGCTTTTTTTTTCAATATCATCAATTTTTAAATCTATAGTATGTGCGTGCCCTCCAAAATGATCTTCTCTCTCAAACAGATCTACATTATGTTTTTTTGATAAATAAAAAGCAGCACTTAGCCCAGAAATCCCAGATCCAATAATAGCAATTTTCATTTTTTAAAATTAATTATTCTTTGAGAATAGTTTTTTTTTCACCTTTTATTGAAGTGTAAAATTGAAGCAAAACTGCAGAAATAACTATCATGCCTCCAATCAAAACTATATATGACGAACTTTCGTTGATGAATAACCACGCCCAAAATGGGCCTAAAACAGCTTCTGTTAACATTATTATTCCAACCATTGCTGATGATGTTGTTCTTGCTCCAATTGTTATTAAAATAAAACCAAAACCTAGTTGAAAAAATCCTGCTAAAAAACCTAAGAATATATCATGTGGTGATATAATTATTTTCCCAGCAATATAAAAACCAATACACATTGCAACCACACCTGCATACAATTGTATTGGTATCATATCTACACTTGGATACTTTCTAATAATCAATATAAGAATAGCGAATGATATTGGCATTACAAATGCTGCTAGATTACCAGACATTTGTCCTGGTTCTAAATCTGAACCAACCATTAACAAAATACCAAATATAGCAAGTATAATTGAAACTAAAGTAGTTTTTGAAATTTTTTCTTTTAGATAGAAAAAACCGAATATTGCTAAAAAAATGGTTTGGGTTTGAATAATAAAATTTGTATTTGCTACAGTAGTATTATACATAGCAAAAACGTATCCACAAAACCCTGTAGATAAAATTATCCCACCAAAAATACCTGGAACTCCTGAATTATAAAAAGCATTAAAAAATTTTTTTTTTGTAAGTAATTACTAAAAAAATACATACAACAAGAATAAAAAAGAGAGATCGCCAAAACAATATCTGCCATAATGTAGCTCCCTCAAAAGATTTTACGATTAAACCTCCAAAACTCAAACTACAAGCACCAAAAAAAATTAATAATGGACCTGGTAGTTTTTGAATTATTTTCATTTAACTTGATTTAATAAATTTTCAGTTTCCAAGGAATAAAGTTTATATAGTTTTTCTGCTTCATGGAGATCAATTAATTTAAATTTAATTTTTGAATTCGGTACGAGTTGAACAAGCTTATCATAATCAGCACTTATAACTACCCCAATTTTTGGATATCCTCCTATAGTTCCATGATCAGATAGCATTATTATTGGATTACCATCTGGAGGTATTTGAATTGCACCTTTTACTANACCTTCAGATCTTATATTTTTTTCCTTAATATTTTCAATTTTNGGNCCCTCTATTCTCATACCCATTCTGTCAGTAAGTTTTGTGACTACAAATTCTTTTTTTAAAAAATTATCTATTCCCTCTTTTGAAAAATANTCGTAATTAGTTCCTTTTAATATTCTTATATATTCAATTTTAGAATTTAAATATTTAACTTGTTTANTTTGTANCTGTNGGTTTATTTTATTTATAAGTATTTTTTGTTTTAAAAATAATTTCTTACCATNAAAAGGNCCAACNTTTGCTCTTGNGAAAGTTGAATANCTGTTTAAAATTTTATCTAANCTAAATCCACCTGAAACTGCAAGATATCCATATACAGATTTATTTGTAGAGATGATATCTAATTTATCTTTATGNTTTAAAATATAACTTTTATAACATTCACCATTGATTATGGTGTTATCCTTTTTAATTATTTTAAATTTTACATCACCTGTTATAGAAAAAGAGATATTTTCACCATTAAATTCAAATAATGGTCCTTGATATGCAAATTCTATTACTCCTTGATTATNTTCATTATTTACCAAGGCATTAGATATTACAAAGTTTCTATTATCCATTGCTCCACTGAAAGGAAGTCCAATATGATAAAAGTTTTCTCTTCCTTTATCTTGGAATGTAGAGTTTATTCCAGCTCTCAGTACCTCAAAAAAATTATTTTTCATTTAATTTCTCATANTCATTTTTTGATATTTGAAAAAAAGACACTTCATCCCCGGGATTAATCATTATTGGTTTATCCTTATTGCCAGAATCAAAAATCCTTTGTGGTGTATTACCTATGATATTCCATCCTCCTGGACTCTCGAAGGTATAAATATTGGTAAATTGCTCTGTAATACCNACAGATCCCTTTGGTACCTTTACCCTAGGTGTTTTTAAACGTTCTATTCTAAGGTCCTTATCTATATTGCCCATAAAGGGCATGCCTGCAATAAATCCTGTCATATAACAAAAATATTCCTGATTAAGAAACTTTTTTAAAATTTCCTCCGGACTCAAGTTTAATTTATTAGTAAGTCTTTCTTTATCTAAGAAAAAATCGTCTTCGCAGCAAATTGGTAACTTAATTTTTTTAAAACTTTTTCTATTTTCGGTAGAAATTTTTATATTTTGAATTTTTTCTTTAAGATCTAAAAAACTTGTAATTTTTAAATTAAACGAAATTATTAGTTTATTATAAGATGGGGTAATATTNNTAATTTCTTCTAAATTTAAATTTTTTANACTATTAAAATAATTTATAACTTTTCTATTCGTTTCTATATTTATTTGATCGCCAAAATCATAATAAATTGCTGCATCTCCAAGATTTAATATATTTTTGACCATCCCATGTTATACTTTATGTATGAATGGTATGGAAATTAATATTAATTGTGATTTAGGTGAAAAATCCGAACTACATTCAATTGAAAATGATCCTGANTTACTTAAAATTGTAAATTCAGCTAGTATCGCCTGTGGATATCATGCGGGAGATGAACAGACAATGGACTTTACTATCAAAACTTCAAAGAAGAATGGAGTAAGCATTGGTGCACATCCATCATTTAAAGACACCAANAATTTTGGAAGGAAAAGAATTAACTTAAGTGAAAGAGAGATAACAGATCTTATTGTTGATCAATACAATATTCTTCAGTCAATCGCGGAAAGATATAATGAAAATGTTTCTCATATAAAACCACATGGAGCACTTAATAATATGGCCTGTGAAGATATGGATCTTGCAAATATAATTGCTAAAACTATAAAAAATATTAACAAGGACTTAATCTATTTGGTTCCTACGGGATCAAAAATGGAAANTGCAGCAAANAAGCTAAATATGAAAATTGCCTGNGAAATATTTGCTGACAGAAATTATGAGGATGATGGTAATTTAGTTTCAAGATCAAAAAAGGATGCTTTAATTACTAACCCTGAACATGCTAAGGCACATGTGTTGGAAATGGTTGAGAATCAGGCGCTAAATTGTCTCTCTGGCAAGAAAATACCTTGTGAAATAGACTCTGTATGTATACATGGTGATAGTGTCAGTTCATTAAATACAGCTTCAGTTATAAGAAAAAATTTGATGGACAACAAATTAATATTAAAACCACTTAATAAAATGAAAAAATTTAACTCATGAAAAAAATATTTATAATTATACTATTTGCACTAGTTACGACATCAAATGGATATTCTGCTGGAGGATCTGGAGGTGACGGAGCTGATAATAAACAGTCAATTTATAAATCAGCAGTAAGCTACGTAAAAGCTGGAAAAAAACTTGAAAAAAAGGGTAAAGTTGAAAAAGCAAAAGCTAAGTATGAAAAAGCATTTAAAAGACTTATCAAGGCAAATGATAAAGATCCTTTAAATCCTGATGTTCTAAATTACCTTGGTTTTACCTCTAGAAAATTAGGTGACTTTAAAAACGCTGAAGTCTACTACTTAAAGGGTTTAGAAATAAATCCAAAACATAATGGAATAAACGAATATTTAGGAGAATTATATTTGTCAACAAGTAGACCTGAAAAAGCAAAAGAAAGATTATTAGTGCTTAAAAATTGCAACTGTGAGGAATATGAGGAACTTAAAGCAATAATAGATGGTACTAAAGAGTCTAAATATTAAAATTTTCAAAATCTCTTCATTGAAAAATTCTACAATTTCAATATTATAATTCACTTGATTGAAGAACTTATAATACTTACCCAGATTATATTTATTGATATAATTTTAGCAGCAGATAATGCAATAATTATTGGATTAATAGCCGCTAATTTCGTTCCAAAAAATAGAAGACAAATAATTTTATGGGGTGTAGCAGGTGCTTTAATATTTAAAGTAATATTCGCAGTTTTTGCAACATATTTATTTAAATTTTATTTTATAAAAATAATTGGAGGTTTGCTTTTAATTTGGATTGTTAACGATTTAAGAAAAGATTTAACTGAAATAAAAAAAATAAAATCTCCTACAAAAAAATCAAAGGAACCTTCTTATATACAAAGTGTATACAAAGTTTTGTTTGCTGACATCACAATAAGCTTTGACAATGTAATCGGAGTAGTGGGTGCTTCAAAAGGTCATTTTGGCTTTATGATTTTTGGATTAGTTTTATCTGTAGTGCTTACAGGAGCCTTAGCTACATATTTAGCAAATTATATACAAAAACATTTATGGATTGCTTACATAGGCTTAGGATTTATTTTAATTGTTGCAATTCAATTGATCATTGGTGGTATGGTTGATTTAGAAATCCTCAAAATTAATGAACAATTTATAAAATATTTTTAGTAAGAATATTTTTTAGACGGGAAACTCGATTTTAAAACCTCTAATTTATATTTTTTAATACCTCGATTTATTTCTTTTTTTATATTAACGAATTTTTTAACAAATTTAATACTTGTTGAGTTAAGTCCAACCAAATCATCTGTAACTAAAACCTGTCCATCACAATGTGCTGAGGATCCAATTCCAATTGTAGGAATACTAATTGATTTAGTAATTAAATCTGCCGTTTTACCTCTGATACATTCTAGAACTATTGCAAATACTCCTAGGCTTTCTAAAAGTTTTGACTCACTTAAAAGTTTGTTTTTTTCTCTCTCTGTTTTTCCTTTTGATTTAAACTTTCCTTTAATACTTTGGGGAAGTAAACCTAAGTGACCCATTACAGGTATTTTGTTTTTAATAAGATACTCAACAATACTTTTTATTTTAAATCCTCCTTCTAATTTTACAGCTTCACATTTAGTTTCTTTTAAAATCTTTCTTGCATTAGTAAGAGCTTGTCTTTTATTTTGATATGTTCGGTAGGGCATATCTACAACCATTAAACTTTTTTTAACTCCAATTCTTACACTTTTTGAATGTTCGATCATATTTTCAAGAGTTACTTTGCGTGTTGTATCATAGTTGTATAAGACAGAACCTAACGAGTCTCCAACTAAAGTTATGTCCGCATGTTTGTCTACTATCTCTGCAAAATTTTTTGAATAGGCAGTTAAACAAATAACTTTTGATTTATTTTTTTTCTT
>NZKC01000019.1 GCA_002692475.1 Candidatus Pelagibacter sp. | reverse complement strand
AGAGGTCTTTGTGGTGGTTTTAATACAAATATAATTAAAAAAGCTAAATTATATTTTCAAAAAATAATTGATGATGGAAAAACTTTAAAGATTATTACTGTTGGATCAAAAGGTTACGACCAATTAAAAAGAACTTATAAAGAAAATATTGTAGAGAAAATATCATTCAAAGATTCAAAAAATATTAATTATCTAGATGCTGAAAAGGTTGGAAAAATGATAATCGAAAATTTTGAAAAAAAAGAATTTGATGTATGTACAATTTTTTATAATAAATTTAAAAATGTAATAACTCAAATACCTCAAGAACAACAAATAATTCCTTTAAAAAGTTCTGAAGCAAAGAATGATCTGCCAGATGATAACTATGAATTTGAACCAGATGAAGATGAAATTTTAAGCAATTTGTTACCTAAAAATATATCCACACAGATTTTTAAAGCAATGTTAGAGAATTCAGCTAGTGAACAGGGTTCAAGAATGAGCGCAATGGATAATGCGACCCGAAACGCAGGTGAAATGGTTGACAAGTTAACTATTGAGTATAATAGAAGTCGTCAAGCTGCAATTACAAAAGAATTAATTGAAATCATATCAGGAGCAGAAAGTTTATAATTATGAAAAAAGGAAAAATAACACAGATTATCGGAGCAGTAGTAGATGTAAAATTTGATGGAGAACTTCCAGAAATTTTATCAGCGTTAGAATGTAAAAATGGTGAAAGTAGATTAGTTTTAGAAGTTGCACAACACCTTGGAGAAACAAGTGTTAGAACAATTGCAATGGACGCTACTGAAGGATTAAAAAGAGGTGATGAAGTAATTGCTACAGGTGCCCCTATTCAAGTTCCAGTTGGACCAGAGTCTTTAGGAAGAATTGTAAATGTAATAGGCGAACCTATTGATGAAAAGGGAGAAGTTAAAACAAAAGAAAAGTGGCCGATTCACAGATCTGCACCTGAATTTAGTGATCAGTCAACAGAAACAGAAATTCTTGTAACTGGAATTAAAGTAGTAGATTTACTAGCACCCTATGCCAAAGGAGGAAAAATTGGATTATTTGGTGGAGCAGGTGTTGGTAAGACAGTACTTATTATGGAATTAATTAATAACGTAGCAAAAGCTCATGGTGGATTTTCAGTTTTTGCTGGAGTAGGAGAAAGAACTAGAGAGGGAAATGATTTATATCACGAAATGATAGATTCAGGAGTTATAAAACCAGAAGGACCTGGATCAAAAGCAGCACTTGTATATGGACAAATGAATGAACCTCCAGGAGCTAGAGCTAGAGTTGCTCTAACAGGTTTAACAATTGCTGAGTATTTTAGAGATCAAGAAGGCCAAGATGTACTTTTTTTTGTAGATAATATCTTTAGATTTACCCAAGCTGGCTCTGAGGTATCAGCATTATTAGGAAGAATTCCATCAGCTGTGGGATACCAACCTACACTAGCAACGGATATGGGTAATCTTCAGGAAAGAATTACAACAACAAATAAGGGTTCAATCACATCTGTGCAAGCAATTTANGTACCTGCTGACGATTTAACAGATCCNGCGCCAGCAACTTCATTTGCTCACTTAGATGCAACTACCGTACTATCAAGACAGATTGCTGAAATTGGAATTTATCCAGCTGTAGACCCATTAGATTCTACTTCAAGAATTCTAGATCCAAGGATTGTTGGCGATGAACATTACAGAGTTGCTAGNGAAGTTCAAAAAGTTCTACAAACTTATAAATCACTTCAAGATATNATTGCAATTTTGGGAATGGATGAGCTTTCGGAGGAAGATAAACTTACCGTTGCAAGAGCTAGAAAAATNCAAAGATTTTTATCTCAACCTTTCTTTGTTGCAGAAGTTTTTACAGGATCACCAGGTAAACTTGTNGATCTTCAAGCTACTATTAAGGGCTTTGATGCTATTTGCAAAGGTGAATATGATCATTTACCCGAAGCTGCATTTTACATGGTTGGAACAATAGAAGAGGCCATTGAAAAAGCAGAAAAAATGTCAAAAGATGCTGCGTAATGAGTGAGTTATTTAATTTAGAAATAATAAATCCAGAAAAATCATTTTTTACAAAAGATGATGTTAAGGAGGTTGTTGTACCTGCTTATGAAGGTGAGATGGGAATATTAAAAGATCATATTTCAATAATATCTTTTTTAAAACCTGGAATAATGAAAGTTTTTACAAGTAATAGTGAGGAAAAATTTTATATAGAGGATGGTATATTAGAGTTTAAAGATAATTCTCTATCAATATTAACAAGTTCAGTAATTAAATACGATCAATTAGATAGAGATTATATTCAAAAATCAATTCAAGAAGCGGAAGAGAATCTATCTAAAGATGATATTAATGATCAACAAAGATTTTTAATATCTCAAAAAATTGATACTTTAAAGTCTGTAATAGTTAACTAGTTAAAAATTTTTGAACTTCTAATTCAACTTTTTTATAAACATCTATTTTAAAATCTACGACATTTTTTGTTAAAGAATTAGCATCAATCCATTTCCATTCTAAAAACTCTGGTTTTTTTGTATTAATATCAATTTCAGACTCTTCACCTAAAAATCTCATAATAAACCATTTTTGTTTCTGCCCTTTAAACTTTCCCTTCCAAATTATTCCTAATAAACGCTCAGGCAAATAATAAATTGTATAACCATCTATTTCCTTGATTAATGATACACTTTTAACGCTTGTCTCCTCGTATAATTCTCTGATTGCTGCATGGTGATCGTTTTCTCCTGGATCTATACCACCCTGAGGCATTTGCCAATAATTATTGGGATTATCAATTCTCTTTGCAACAAAAATTTTGTTATTTTGATTTAGCAAAACAATACCTACACCATTACGTAATGGAAGATTTTTAAAATCTTTTTTTGATTTAACCATTTAATAATTTAATAGCATAACTAAGCTGATTATCTGTTTCAGTATCTATCCTGAAATCATCAGTTTCTTCACTAACAACTATATCAGGCGTTACGCCAACCTCAGAAATTGACTTACCTGAGGGTAAATAATATTTAGAAATTGTAAGCCTAATAGCCCCTTTATTTTTAAGTGGTATAATTGATTGCACAGACCCTTTTCCATAACTATTTTCACCAACTAAAATTGCTCTTTTATGATCTTTTAATGCACCAGCTACTATTTCTGATGCTGAAGCAGAGCCATTATTTATTAAAACTAACAAAGTTTTTCCATTTAAAATATCTCCATCTTTTGCAAACCATTTTCTATTTTCACTTTCTTGTCTAGATTTTGTAGAAACTATTTCACCGCTTGAAAGAAAAAAATCAGAGATTTTTATTGCTTGTGATAATAATCCACCAGGATTATTTCTTAAATCTAGTATAAAACCTTTAATTTTTTCATTATCATTAAATTCATTAAGTTTTCGTTTGATCTGTTTTCCACTGTTTTCATTAAATGCTGTAAGCCTTATATAACCAATATTATTTTCTAATATTTTTGATTTAACTGATCGTATTTTTATAATTTTCCTTGTTATACTAAAAACAAGAGCTTTTTTTACCCCTCTACGTCTAACAGTAATCTCAATATCCGAACCAACGGGCCCTCTCATTATTTCCACCGCTTCAGATAATGTTTTTCCCTGTACTTGTATGTCATTAATTTTAACAATATAGTCTCCTGCTTTTACGCCAGCTTCATAAGCCGGAGAATCATCTAAAGGCGAGATAACTTTTACCACTCCAGACTCCATACTAACTTCAATACCAAGTCCTCCAAATTCGCCACTTGTTTCTGTTTGCATATTTTGAAAAGACTCTGGAGACATATAAGCAGAATAAGGATCTAAAGATTGTAAAACTCCATTTATAGCAGCATCCATAGCTTCAGACTGGTCAACTTCATCTACATATTCTTTATTAATTTTGTTTAATACTTCGCTAAATAAGTCTATCTTTTCATATATATTTTCTTCAGACGCAGAATACGAATTTTTAATACAAAATATTGAAATAACTAAAAATAAAATTATTAATTTAAGTTTAATCATATAAGGATCTTTTCTTTAGGTATCAATTCAGACCACATTTTTTCAAGCTCATAAAATTTTCTTTTTTCTGGATTGAAAATATGTATCACTACATCAATACCATCGATTAATTTCCAATCATTACTTTCANTTCCTTCTATTTTACAATTTTTAAGTCCATTCAATTTAAGTTTTTGTAAAACTTGCTCCGAGAGCGCCTGTATATGTCTTGAAGATGTTCCACTGGCAATAATCATATGGTCAGCAATTGAACTTTTGTTGGCTAAATCAATACTTACAATATCAAGTGCTTTATTATTATCTAGTGTATCTAGGATTATTGTTTTTAAATCTGAAATTTTATCCATTAATTAAAAATAGACTATCAAATTTCTCTTAATTTAGAAGATGAAATATTTACCTTTTTAAAATTAATAAATTTAAGTCCTTTACCACCTAATTTTTTGTAGGATTTAGATTTTAAAGATTTTGACTTATATTTATTTCTATCAAAAACTAGTATTTTACATATTTTTGTTATTTGCTCCCATTTTTCCCACTTGTGAAAATTAATAAGATTATCAGCACCCATTATAAAAAAAATTTCCTTTTTTTTGTGTATTTTTCTAAAAAATTTTATTAAATCAACTGTTCTGTTTGATTTTGTTTTGTCTTCATAACATGAAACTGAGATAAACTTATTTTTAATATTTATTTTTTTTGCATATTTTATTCTCTCAATTAGATTTTTAGAAGTTTTAATCTTAAACGGGTTTTTTTTAGTAACTGCCCAATAAATTTTTTTCAGGCCAAATCTATTCTTTGCTTCTTTTGATATTGCAACATGCCCTCTATGAGCTGGATCAAAAGTTCCACCTAAAATTCCAATTTTTTCAATTTTATTTTTCAATTTTATTTTCTTATCTGTCCAGATCCATAAACTTCATACTTATAGGAAACTAACTGATTTAAACCTACAGGACCTCTCGGAGGTGTTTTGTTTGTTGAAATACCAACTTCTCCTCCAAATCCAAACTCTCCTCCATCTGCAAACTGAGTTGATGAATTATGAATTGCAATTGCACTTTTAACATTTTTTAGAAAATAATTCGCATCGGATCTATTTGAAGTAACTATGGCGTCTGTATGCATTGTCCCATAATAATTTATATGCTCAATAGCTTCGTTTATATTTTTTACAACTTTAACAGATAGTTTTGGTGACAAGTATTCTTTTGACCAATCTTTCTTAGAAGCTAATTTAACTTTTCCATCGTAAATTTTTTTAATTTTATTATCAGCATAAATTTCACATCCCTCATTATTTAAATGATTTAAAATTGGATTAGTAAATTTTTTAACTATTTTTTCATGAAATAAAACTGTTTCTGTTGCTCCGCATATTGCTGTATTTCTTAATTTAGCGTTTAAAATAATTTTTTTTGCCATGTTCATATTTGCAGATTTATCGACGTAAGTATGGCAAATTCCTTCTAGATGTCCAATAAACGGAACTGCTGATTTTTTTTGGACTTCTTTAACCAAACCTTTGCCACCTCTTGGGATAATTACATCAATGTATTCCTTCATCTTTGTAAGCATATAATTTACTACTTGCCTGTTTCTTTTTTCAATTAATTGAACATAATTAGGATCAATGTTATTTTTTATTAAAGCTTTTCTAAATAAATTAACTAAAGTTTTATTACTGTTAAAAGCCTCAGAACCACCTTTCAGAATAACAGCATTTCCAGACTTAAAACAAAGGCAAGAAACATCCGAAGTAACATTAGGCCTACTTTCATAAATAATACCTATTACACCAATAGGTATAGTTACTTTTTTAAATCTAAGTCCATTAGGCCTTTTCCATTTCTCAATAATTTTATCCACAGGGTCTTTTAGATTGACTATTTTTTTTATTGAGTTTTCAATTTGTTTAATTTTTATTTTGTCTAAAATTAATCTTTCAATCATATTCTTTTTAAGACCTTTTTTTATTGCAAAACTAATATCTTTTTTATTTTGTTTAATAATATTTTTTTCATTTTTTTTTATTAGAATTGCAAAATCAAGGAGGACTTTGTTTTTTTTCTNAGTATTTACTGATTTAAGAACTGCTTTTTTTGATTTTTTTCCAATGTGGTCTAAATATTTTTTCATTAAACTTCTACCATATCATCTTTATGTACGACTTCAGATTTTGTTATATATCCTAATAAACTTTCTATTTTATCTGAATGTTTCCCTTTTATTTTAAGTATTTCTGAGGATGTGAATGAGCTTAAGCCTCTAGCATATTCTCTTAAGTTTTTATTTAAAATCTTTACATGATCCCCTTTATTAAATTCTCCTTTGACATCAATTATACCAGCAGCCAATAAACTTTTACCTTTTTTTAAAGCTGTGATCGCTCCTTCATCTATTATCAATTGTCCTTTTGGGGATATTGAACTTATTATCCATTTTTTTCTTGCATCAAGTTTTGAAACTTTGGGTAAAAACCAAGTACAATTATTCTTTTGCATTATTTTTTTTATTGGTCTCATATGTAGTCCATTAGCAATAGCCATAGAGCATCCAGATAGTTGACATAATTTAGCTGCGTCTATTTTAGTTTTCATGCCTCCTTTACCATAGTTGCTTACNGTTCGTGTTGCAAATTTTTCTATCTTACTATCAATATTTTTAATTTCTTTTATTAGNTTTGCATTTTTAAATACCTTTGGGTTTTTNTCGTGGAGTCCATCTACATCAGATAAAAGAACCAAAGAATCTGCACTTGATATTTGNGCAACTCTTGAAGCCAATCTGTCATTATCTCCATATTTAATTTCTGAAGTTGCGATACTGTCATTTTCATTAACTATTGGCACAAAGTTCATTTGAAATAAGTTATTTATTGTACGTTTTGCATTAATTGCTCTTCTACGCTGCTCTGTATCTTCNAGTGTAAGTAAAATTTGTGAAAAATTAATTTTTGTACTACTGGAAACTTTTTTGAATAAATTCATGAGCTCAATTTGTCCAATAGATGCAATCGCTTGGCTTTTATCTAATTTTAGTTTTTTCATATTTAATCCAAGTTTTTTACATCCTAATGCAATAGCACCTGAGCTGACTAGAATAACTTTTTTATTTTGTTTTAAGAGATCTCTTATGTCCTTCGAGAACTCAGCTAACCATTTTTTTCTAATGATCATTTTTTCATCNATTAACAATGAGGAACCAATTTTTATTACTATTATTTGAGATTTTTTAAGATACATATTTTAATAATTTTGATTTTATTACAGAAATAAGCTTTTTGTCTAATGTTGATATAGATAAAACTTTTCTTTTTACTTTCTTTTCAAATTCTTTTACTTTTTTATTTAAACTATCATTATCAATTAAATCAACTTTATTAAAAACTATTAGTTCATCTTTTTTTACTAGTTCGTTACTATATTTTTTTAATTCGTTTCTAATTTGTCTATAATTTTTAACTAANTTATCTTCACTCACATCAATTAAATGAAGGAGAGTTTTACATCTTTCTATATGTTTAAGAAATTTCATTCCAAGACCGACACCAATATGNGCTCCCTCTATTAATCCAGGAATATCTGCAAGGGTAATTTCTTTATCATCGTATAATGCAACACCTAAATTTGGATTTAATGTTGTAAATTTATAATTTGCTATTTTTGGAGTTGCACTTGTTATTGAAGCAAGTAAACTAGATTTTCCAGCATTGGGCATTCCAATTATNCCAATGTCAGCAATTGTTTTAAGCTGAAGCCATATCCAAAAATCTTCTCCCTTAGTACCTTTTGTAAATTTTCTAGGCGCTCTATTAGTAGATGATTTAAACCTTGTGTTTCCAAATCCTCCTCTTCCTCCATTAGCNACAACAAATTCTTCATTCTGTTTTTTAAAATCATAAATCAATGTTTTATTATCTTCCTCAAAGACTTGAGTTCCTAGGGGAACTTTTAAAAATAAATTTTCACCACCTTTACCAGTTTGTTTTTTACCTTTTCCATCACCACCTCTTTTTGCTTTAAAATGTTGCTGATAACGATAATCAATTAACGTATTTAAATTTCTCTCAGATTTTAAAATTATAGATCCACCTTTTCCACCATCTCCACCATCAGGNCCACCAAATTCAATAAATTTTTCTCTTCTAAAACTNGGAGATCCNGATCCTCCATCTCCAGCTTTTATATATATCTTAACTTGATCTAAAAATTTCATGATACAACGTCTTTTAAGTTAAATGTTGTATTGATTAATTGGGTTTTACAGAAACAAAAGTTCTATCAGATTTGCTCTTTTTAAACTTAACAGTTCCTTTTATTTTTGAAAATATTGAATGATCTTTGCCCATCCCAACATGCTCGCCTGGAAAAATTTTTGTTCCTCTTTGTCTAACAATTATATTCCCAGGAATTACTTGTTGGCCACCATATTTTTTAACACCCAATCTTCTACCAGCACTATCTCTACCATTTCTCGATGATCCACCTGCTTTTTTTGTTGCCATAAATTACCTGGTTATTTTGTTTTTGCTTCTTTAGTTACTTCTTTCTTTTTAATTTCTTTAATTTTTTCTTCAGCTTCAGAAAATATCTTTCCATCTTTAGAAAAAATTTTATTTATCTTTATTAACGAAAATTCTTGTCTATGACCATTTTTTCTTCTTGAATTTTTTCTTCTTCTTTTTTTAAAAATTAAAATAGTTCTATTTTTTCCATTTTTTACTAAGTTAGCNTCAACTTTTGCTCCATCAATTTTTGGGGANCCTACTTCGGCAATTTTATCATCACCATAAGCCAGGATTTCTTTAAACTCTATTTTCGAATTAGCGTCTACTTTTTCTAACTTTTCAATTTTAAGAATTTCTCCAGTTTTAACTTTATACTGTTTTCCACCTGTTTGTATTACTGCAAAAGACATTTTTATTACCTAATTTTTATATTCAGCAATATAGTTCCAGACCTATTTTAGTCAAGATCAATAAACTAGAAATTATCCTTTAAATCTCTAAGTTTTGAAAATTCTTCAATAGATTTAGCTCTCAAGAAAATGTTACAAGCTAACTCATCTTTAATTGTAGTTGGGACGGTTGGTTCTTTTTTTTTTAGCTTTTTTTCTATTTCAAATATTTTATTTTTTAAATTAATATTCTTACTGTCATATTCAATACAAAATAGAGAATTATTAAGGGTGTACTCGTGACCACAATAGACTTTGGTGTTTTCAGGAAGGTTTTTTAATTTTTTTAAAGATTCATACATTTCCTCATATGTTCCTTCAAATATNCTTCCACAACCTAGAGAGAAAAGCGTATCTCCAGAAAATAAAAATTTGTTTTCATAAAAATGAAAAGCAATATGGCCAGATGTGTGTCCTGGAATAAATATAATTTTTGCTTTGAATTCTCCAGATTCCCATATTTCATTATCTGTCAAGAAAATATCTATACCTGGAATTCTATCTTTATCATTTTTATAGCCTAAAATTTTTGCTGAATATTTATTTTTTAAATCATTATTACCACCTACATGATCAAAATGATGGTGAGTATTTAATATAAATTTTAAATTAAGCTTTTTATTTTCAATAATCTCTATGATTGGTTTTGCTTCACTTGGATCGACAACCAAAGCATTTTTATTTGAGTCTATAACTAAATAAGAATAATTATCTGTTAAACATTTAATAATTTCAATATTCATTTATTTTTCTATAATAAAAATACCCAGTTCTGAAAAAAAATTTACATAATTTAAGTTTGGGCAATTTATCTTTATTTTTTTTTTATCACAATAATTTACAAAATCCTTGATCGTACACATATGTAAATTAGGGGTATTATACCATTCATTAGGTAGATTTTTCGTAATTGGCATTGTGCCTTTGAACAAAAGATTTAATCTAACTTTCCAATGACCAAAGTTTGGTATAGATACAATAGCTTTTTTGCCAACTCTTAATAATTCATTCATTACTTTTTCAGGATCTAAGAATGCTTGAAGAGTTTGGCTTAATATAACAAAATCATAAGATGAACTTGGAAATTGTTTAAGATCCTTTTCTGCATCTCCTTCAATAACTGTAAGACCTTTTGCAATACACTTTTGAATATTAGCTTTAGAAATCTCAAGGCCTCTTACATTTTCAGTTATATTTTCAGTTATGTATTTCATCAATTCTCCATCACCACAACCAACATCTAAGACTCTTGAATTTTCTTTTAATAACTTTGCAATTGTAAAAAATTCTTTTTTCATTTTATTTTTTTATATGAGGTTTCTAAATAATTTTTTACTGCATTAAGAAAATCTGGGATATCTAATAAAAAGGAGTCATGCCCCTTATCTGAATTAATCTCCACAAATCCTACATTTTTTCCAATTGCATTCAAAGCAATTACAATCTCTCTATTTTCTGGAGTTGGGTAAAGCCAATCTGAGGTAAAAGAAATTATAAAAAATTTAGAACTTGTTTTTTCAAATGCCTTAGATAAGTTGCCATTGAACTGTTTTGTTAAATCAAAATAATCCATTGCTCTAGTAATATATAAATAACTATTAGCATCAAATCTATCAACAAAAACAGAACCTTGATATCTTAAGTAACTTTCAATTTGAAAATCTGCATCAAAACCAAATTTTAAATCATCTCTTTCTTGAAGTTTTCGTCCAAACTTTTCTTGTAATCCTTTTTTTGATAAATAGGTTATATGTGCTGCCATTCNTGCTACAGCCAGTCCTTTATCAGGGTTTTTTTTGTTTTCTGCATAGAAACCTTCCATCCAATTATGATCTGCCATAATCGATTGCCTACCCAATTCATTTAAGGCAATATTTTGAGCTGAATGACTTGCAGTACAAGCTATTGGTATTACCGTATGAGATTTATCAGGAAAGTTTGATATAAATTGTAGAACTTGCATTCCACCCATTGAACCACCAATTACAGAAAACAATTTTTTAATATTAAAATATTCTAAAAGATTATATTGAGCATTTACCATATCATTTATTGTTATTACCGGAAAATTAGTTCCAAATGGTTTTCCTGTTGAATTATCTAAATGACTAGGTCCATATGAACCCATACATCCACCGATTACATTTGCACAAATAACAAAAAACTTGTTTGTGTCTATTGCTTTATCAGGTCCAAGTGCATAGCTCCACCACCCCTCTTTATTAGTAATTGGATTTTTTCCAGATGCAAATTGATCACCAGTTAATGCATGAAAAACTAAAATTGCATTATCTTTTTTTTCATTCAATTTACCATATGTCTCATATGCTAATGGAAAATTTTGTATTGTCTTTCCACAGTCAAGCTTTAGTGGTTTTTCAATAACTATTTTTTTTATCTTATCAATTTTATTCATTTTTTTTTAAGCTGAGAATTGAGAGATCAAAAAAAACTTATTTAGCGGTTTTTTTATCGCGCTCGCAATTCAGTTAAATCAGCGCTCTTTTTATGTACTAAATGATTTTTATTATGTCAATTTTAAAAAAAATACAGCTAATTTTGCTATTAAATTTTATTAATTTATTTATAAGATTGAGGTTAAAATTATGAATCAACTAAAATTCAGAAAAATAAATATAGATACCTACAAACCTGGAAAATCAAAGTTAGGTAATATTAAAAATTTAATTAAACTTTCTGCAAATGAGTCTGCGTTAGGATTTAGTTCTAAAGTAAAAAATATAAAAAATAATAAAATTAAAATAGACAAATATCCAGATAGTAAGTGTAAAATTTTGAGAAAACAAATTTCAAAAACTTATAAATGCAATTTAGATAAGATAATTTGTGGAGCTGGTTCTGATGAAATTATACAAATGCTGTGTCAGCTATTCCTTACTAAAAATGATGAGGTAGTTCTTCCTGAGTATAGTTTTTTAATGTATAGGATATATTCGAAAATTGTTGGAGCAAAGGTAGTATTTGCTAAGGAAGAAAATTTTAAAATTTCAGTAAAAAATATTATTTCTAAAATAACAAATAAAACTAAAATGGTATTTATTGCAAATCCAAACAATCCAACAGGAACATATTTAAGCATAAAAGAAGTTAAGACTTTAAGAAAAAAATTAAATAAAAATATTTTATTAGTAATCGATGATGCTTATTTTGAATATATGAAAAAAAAAGATTACCAAAGTGGGTTGGACATATTTAAAAATGCAAAAAATGTATTTATATTAAGAACATTTTCAAAAATCTATGGACTTGCATCACTTAGAGTTGGATGGGGTTATGGTCCAAAAAATATTATAAACGAACTTTATAAAATAAAACCACCGTTTAATGTCAATAAGTTAGCACAAGTTTATGCAACAGAGTCATTAAAAGATAAAAATTTTGTAAACAGATCAGTAAAACATAATCAATATTGGTCAAGGAAATTTAAAAATTTTTTTGATAAAAAGAATATAATTTCAAATGAAACAAGTGCTAATTTTTTTCTACTTAATTTTGATTTTTGCAAACTATCTGCTAATTATGTTTTAAAAAAACTTGAAAAAAAAGGTATTATTCTAAGAAGTATGGAAAGCTATAAAATGAAAAATAAACTAAGAGTTACAATTGGATCAAGTAAAGAGAATAATAAATTTATCAAAAATCTTGATCATATATTATAATGATAAATAATCTTTTAATAATTGGATGTGGATTAATTGGCTCATCAATACTTAGAGCCTGCTCAAAAAAAAAAGTTGTAAAAAATATTTTTGTTAAAGAAAAATCAAAATTAAATATTAAGAAATTAAAACGATTAAAAAACAAATTTACAATTGTGAATGATTTAGAGCAAATCATTCCAAAAATGGACTTAGTTATAATTTGTACTCATATGTCAGAATATGAAAAAATTATTTCATCTATAAGTAAATATTTAAATGCGAAAACTATTCTTACTGATGTTGCCTCATCTAAAGAGAAAATTATAAAAATTTCTAATAAGAAATTAAAAAAAGGAATTTCATGGATTTCAAGTCATCCAATATCAGGATCAGAAGTGAGTGGACCAGAGCACGGTAGTGAAAATCTTTTTAATAATAAGTGGTGTATTTTAATAAAAGAAAAAAAAACTAATATTAAAAATTTAAAAATGTTATCCAAATTCTGGAAAAGGCTTGGTTCAAAAATTGTTATCATGGATGCGAAAAAACATGATTTAATATTTTCTTTAACTAGTCATTTACCTCATTTAATCGCATATAATTTAATAAAAACAGCCACAGATTTTGAAAAAAGAAGAAAATACAACTTAATTAATTTTAGCGCAGGAGGTCTTAGAGACTTTTCAAGAATAGCAGCTTCTAATGAGATAATGTGGAGGGATATTTTTTTTAGTAATAATAATAATCTTTCTAGAGTTATTGATTTATTTATTTCAAATCTTAAATCTTTTAAAAAAGATATTCTTAAAAATAATAATAAAGTTGTTTTAAGAAAATTAAAGGATGCAAAAAAAGTACGTAAAAAAATTATTAAAATAAAACAAGATATCAACAAACCTGATTTTGGAAGAAATTAACTTTTCAATAAAGCTTCAAGTTCGGATAGGTATTTTTTGAACTTCATAGACCCTTTTAACGAGTCTTTATAAATAGGTTGTCTCGCTTGGATAAAACTAACAGTTTTAATTGATTTTTTATTTTTATAAAATTCCAAGCAACTCTCTTGCCAATCTAAATCACAGAAATTTATAGTTTCTTTAATTTTATCTTCTGGATTGTTGATNAGGTCCTCGTAATTTAAATCAAATATGTTTTTTTCATATTTTTTTTTCCAATAAATCATTAAATTTTTATATAATTTATAAAANTCAGCTATATCTTCAAAAGTATTAGAGAAAAACATACCCCGTTCGAATTCATTCTTAAAAATTGACCAACTATTTTCCAATGGGTCCCGTGAACAATGTATAATTTTACATTCTGGAAACAGGAGATTAATTATACCAATCCATCTAAAATTTAANGGAGCTTTATCAGTGATAACTTCAGACGCTGATATTTTATTAAGGTAATTCAAATATTCATTTTTTATAAAACTTAATTCCTTAAATATATCTTTGTCTTTATTATTAACATTAAAAAACTTTTCAAGATAAAATCCAAGGATACTTATTTCTCCCCCACCTTCAACTTTGGTATGATTTGAAATTATCTGCTCTGCCATAGATGTACCAGTTCTTGGCATACCTAAAATAAATATAATTTTTTTTGAGTCTTTACCTGATAGATCTTTTATTGATTGGTTTTTATCATGGAACGAAATTATTTTTTCAAATAAATTTTTGTCATTTTCAACTGAATAATTTGTAATTTCTTTTTTTAGTTCATTTCCTTTTTTTAAAAAATTAAANGCTTTATCGCAATNATTGATATCTTCATAAACCTTGCCTAGAGCAAAATATAAATCTTTATAACCTGTTTTATGTAATTCTTTATTAATTTTATTTTCCATCTTTTTAATATGACTGTTAGAGGAGTCGTATTTTTCAAGCATGGATAAACCAAAGTCTGCTCTTGTAAAGTTCTCATTAATTTGAAGTGTTTTATAATAAAATTCTTTTGCCTCTTTTATTTTTCCAATTGACTGAAGTAGCGTTGCTAGATTGTAATTTGTCTCAATAATATTATNATCTATTTCTAATGCCTTTCGAAAAAAAGACTNAGCTTCATCAAATTTGTTGAGTTCTACATATAAATTCCCCAAATTATTTAGTGTGTTTATAAATTTTGGATTTAATTTATTAGCCTTGGAAAGACATTCTTCAGCTTTATCGAAATTTTTAATTTTAAGATAACCTAAACCTAAATTATTCCAAAAATTAAAATTTTTATTACCTNTCTTTAAAGCTTCCTCTAAGATTAATATTGAATNNTTAAATTGACCCTTAGCTTGATAAGATAGTGATAATAAGTTTATAAATACCTCTTGATTTGGATATTTCTTTGCCATTAAGGTAGATTCAAATATAACCTCATCAAATTTTCCAAGGTTAAATTTTCTCAATAAAATTTGAAATTTTTCGTTTAGGTCCATTTAAATATTTGTAACTTTTTTTACTTCAAGTTTTGCAGTTTTGTATATTCTTTCAATTGTTTTTACAGTATTCATTATTATCACTTTCTTCATTGGCCCATAAGCATGAATTAATTTTTTTGAGTTTATACATACTGCTACATGGCCTTTCCAATAAATAATATTACCTTTTTTAAAATTTTTTGAAATCTTTTTACCTTTCTCNATTCTTATTTGATCTATTGTATCCCTTGGAAAATATTTATTATTATATAAATAATATAATTGAATTAAAGCAGAACAATCTATTCCTTTATATGTTCTGCCACCCCAAACATACTTAATTTTATTAAATTTTTTAAATATTTTAATGAAGTTTGTTTCTTTATGATTAATAGGTTTTAAATCTTTTTTTTTAACCCATTTGTTCTTCTGAAATTCAACAAAATTGTTTTTAGTATTATTCAAACTTATTCTACTATTAAAAGGCAAAAATAATTTTGTACCAACAAATCTTTTTGTTTTCTTATACTTATAAATTCTAGTTTTCAGGCTAAAACATTTGTGAGTANGATTTAATTTTTCTAATAATTTATTATTTTTTATAAACCCCTTATAATTATCTGAAATTGATTTTATCTTTATCCAGTTTTTTTTTTTAAGTATTATTTTAAATTTTTCTCCAAATAAAATTTGTGAGGTAATTTCAGACTTAGTTGAAGGCTTTTTATAAATGTTTTTAAATAAAGCCGTTGAATAAAATTTAGTCATTTAAATTTATTTTATTTTTAATTCTATATAATAATATTAATGATGGTATTACCATCAAAGCAGTTATAATGAAAAAAATACCCCAGTCCCCGTTCAGCCAGTCTACTAAAGCACCCGAGGAGGATGCAAGGCTAGTTCTTCCAGCAGTGCCTATTGAGGCCAAAAGAGCATATTGTGTAGCTGTATAGTTCCGATCAACAAGAAGAGATATAAATGCAACAAAGGCGACAGTAGCAAATGCAGCAGCTATATCATCAAGAATTACAGCAATTGCAAAAAGAAAATAAGATTTATCACTCCAAGCAAGAATTGTAAAAAGCAGATTAGTTGATGCCATTAATATTCCAGCTAAAAACATTGATTTTATTATTCCAGATCTAATTGCAAATAAACCACCCAAGAGAGTGAAAATTACAGTAGTAAACCATCCAAAAGTCTTAGAATACAAGGCAATGTCTGATTTTGAAAAACCTATTTCCTTATAAAAAATTACAGACATTCTGCCTAAGAAAGCNTCTCCAATTTTAAATAAAAAGATAAAACTTATGATTCCAATTGCAATTTTAAAACCATTTTTTTTAAAAAAATTTATTAAAGGCCCAGAAATAGTTGATGATAGCCAAGCTGTGATTTTAATTAAAAAATTATCTATTTTTAATTTTTTGATTATTTTTTTATCTAATTTACTTTGATTGTTTTTTTTATTTTTAAAGTCTTTCTCTTTAATAAAAAGAATACCAATATTAAATAATACGATTATACAACCTAAACCCAAGAAGGCTACTTGCCAGTAGTTTTCAATACCTAATTTTTCAAAATATTCTGCAAGATTTAATGCCACAACCCCACCAAGCTTAAATCCAGACCACCANCCAACAACTGCAACAGCAGCTCCTGCAGCCATNAGTTCTTTTTCGTTTTTTGAAATTTGTTCTATTCTTAAAGCATCAACAGTTATGTCTTGTGTTGACGAAGCTATAGCAATTATTAAGCCTATACCTATTACTAAAGCCAAGTTATTTGTTGGACTAATTAAACTCCATGAAAATAAACAAATTAAGATTAAAGTTTGCATTAAAAATATCCATGATTTCCTATGTCCAATTTTTTTTGTTAAAAAAGGTATATATATACGATCAATTAATGGCGCCCATAAATAATTAAAAGCATAAACTGCAAAAATTAAACCAGCCCATCCAATTGTGGTTCTAGACAAGCCGTCCTCTTTAAGCCATAAACTAAGACTACTTCCAATAATTACCCATGGAAATCCACTTATTGCTCCTAGCAGTAAGATTTTGATCATTCTTTTTTCAAAATAATATTTAAAAAGATCAGAAAATTTTTTATTTTTTTTAATAGTAATCATTTTCTCCAAAAAGAAGGAAGGAATAGAATTAAAATTGTAAATAACTCTAGCCTACCTAAAATCATTCCTATGCTTAATATCCATTTTGAAATATCTGGAATTTTTGAAAAATTTCCGTTTGAACCAATTTCAGAACCTAAGCCTGGACCCACATTTGATATTGATGTTGCTGCTCCAGAAATTGAGGTAATAAAATCTAGACCAGTTATAGATAATAGTGCAGTTAAAATAAAAAAAATTATTATATACAAAAAAATAAAAGAAATAATTGAAGCTAAAAATTTATCATTTACTGTATTATTTTCATATTTAATTACAAATATTCCTCTTGGATAAATAAATCTTTTTAGTTGGTTGATTACAAATTTATAAAGTATTTGTACTCTAAAAATTTTAATACCACAGGTAGTAGATCCTGCACATCCACCAATAAACATTAAAATTAAAAAATAAAAAAGTGGAAAACTTCCCCACTTATCATATTCACCTGANATATATCCTGTACCTGTCANTATTGATACAATATTAAATATAATTGTTCTAAAATCTAAAAATATAAGTTTACCGTTTTTTAAGAATAAATATAAAAATAAAATTAAAATAGATATTAAAATTAGCTTTATAAAAGTTTTAATTTGTGCATCATTAAAAAATATTTTTCGATTTCCATTAATAAACTTTACGTAAGCTATAAATGGTAAACTGCCCAATAGTATAAAAATAATAGATACAAATTCGATTTTAGCACTATTAAAATATCCAATTGATTGATTATAATTAGAAAAACCACCAGTTGCTATAGTTGTCATTGAATGAGTAATACTATCAAAAATATTCATTCCAAAAAATTTGTATGAAAAACAACACGCAAAAGTAAGTCCTAAATAAATCAAAATTAATTTAATAGAAATTTCTTTTGATGATGGCAGAACTTCATTAGAGGAGTCTGTGCTTAAAACTTTAAATAGCAACATTCCACCAACATTCATCAATGGCATAAGCGTTATTGCCATCACAATAATACCAATTCCACCAAGCCATTGCAGTAATGCCCTCCACAATAAAATACTTTTAGGGGCGTTCTCAAGATTTGCGATTATTGTTGATCCTGTTGTCGTTATACCTGACATACTTTCAAAGAATGAGTCAGTAAAAGATAAATTTAAACTAGAAAAGAAGATTGGTAGAGATCCAAAAATAGCAACTGTTATCCATGAAAGTGAGGTTAGTAAAAAGGCTTGTTGGAGGTTTAGTTTTTTATCATAATCTAAATTTGTTATTATAAAAAGAGCACCAAATATTATTGTAATTATTAGAGCTAGGACAAAAGAAGAGTCAAATTCACCGTATACAAACTGAGAAGATATTGGAATCAACATAAATATTCCAAGTATTATCTGCAAAACACCTAATGTGAAAAAAACTGTTTTATAATTGGACATTTTGTTTGAACATTATTTTATGGTAAATAAATTTCAACATTATAAGAATTAATAAAACTACTAAATATATGAATTTTTAAGATTGTTTGTGATAGATAAAGAAAATTTAGATAAAACTGCTGCATGGCCTTTTATTGAGGCAAAAAAACTTTTAAAAGAAAGAAAATCCTATATTGAGAAAAAAGGTAAAATTATTTTACAAACTGGTTATGGACCTAGTGGCCTTCCACATATTGGTACTTTTGGCGAAGTTGCTAGAACTTCAATGGTCGTGAATGCTCTTGATAAAATTATAGATATTCCAAAAGAAATCATAACTTTTTCTGACGATATGGATGGCCTGAGAAAAGTACCTGACAATATACCGAATACAAAAATTTTAGAGGATAATCTTCACAAGCCCTTAACAGTTGTTCCAGATCCTTTTAATAAATTTAATAGTTTTGGTGAGCATAACAATGAATTATTAAAAAAATTTTTAAATGAGTTTAATTTTAAATATACATTTAAAAGCTCAACAGAGCTTTATAAGACTGGAAAATTTAATGATACTTTAAAAATAATACTAGAAAACTATGAAGGTATAATGGCAATTATTCTACCAACATTAGGTAAAGAAAGGCAAAAAACTTATTCACCATTTTTACCAATTTGTCCTGAAACTAAAAAAGTATTGGAAATACCTGTAATTGAAATTGATGAAAAAAACTCAAAAATTATTTTTGATAATAATGGTAAAAAATTAGAACAGAGTATTTTAAATGGCAATTGTAAACTACAATGGAAAGTTGATTGGGCTATGAGATGGTATGCTTTAGATGTTGATTTTGAAATGTATGGTAAAGATTTAATAGAAAGTGCAATTTTGTCATCTAAAATAATAAAGTTAATTGGAAAAAATAATCCAAGTGGTTTTGCATATGAGCTTTTTTTAGATGAAAAAGGAGAAAAAATATCTAAGTCAAAGGGGAATGGTATTACAATTGATCAGTGGTTAGAATACGCATCACCTGAAAGTTTATCTTTATTTATGTATCAAAATCCAAAAAGAGCTAAAAAGCTTTATAAAGAAATCGTTCCAAAAGCAGTTGATGAGTATCTTGATTTTATAGAAAAAGGTAAAAAACAAAATGAACTACAAAAATTAATGAATCCTGTTTGGCATGTGCATAATGGCAAGATTCCAGACGAGANTCACATTATGACTTTTTCGATGCTTTTAAATTTAGTCGAAACAAGTAATGCAGATAGTAAGGAGCTATTATGGAAATTTGTTAAAAAATATAAACCCAATNTAGTAGAAAAAGAATTNCCAATATTTGACAAACTTATAGAGTATGCAATTAAGTATTACAAAGATGTTATAAAATTAAATAAAAAATATAAAACTCCTAATGATAAAGAGAAAAATGCATTGAAATCNCTAATAAAAGCGTTGGATAGTTGTAATGATAAAATGACACCGGAGGACATACAAACAAAAATATTTTCTGTTGGAAAAGAAAATGGTTATAAAGATAATCTTAGAGATTGGTTTAAACTAATTTACGAAGTAGTTTTTGGTGATGAAAACGGTCCTAGAATAGGTTTTTTTATTAGTTTTTTTGGTGTTACTGAAATGCAAAATTTAATAAAAGAAAAGATTAAATAATGTTTGGAAAAATAAGACCATTAATATTTAAATTTGATCCTGAAACTGCACATAATTTAGCAATTCAAGCATTAAAGATTAATTTAATNCCGCGTAAGCAAAAGTTTAACTATAAAAATATTGAAACAGAAATATTCGGAAAAAAAATTCCTAATCCTATAGGTCTTGCTGCGGGCTTTGACAAGGATGCAGAGGTTTATAATTCAGTTTTTAGACTTGGATTTGGGTTTGTTGAAGTAGGAACTATTACTCCCTTAAAACAGCNTGGCAATCCAAAGCCTAGAGTCTTTAGATTAGANGAGGATGAAGCGTTAATAAATAGATTAGGTTTTAATAATTCTGGTGCAGATTTGATTCAATCAAGAATTAGGCTTAATCCTCCAAAGGGTTTATTTGGTATAAACATTGGCCCAAATAAAGATACTAAAAATAGGGTAGAGGATTATCTAATAGGTATAAGAAAATTTTATGATCTTGCTGATTATTTGACTATAAATATTTCCTCACCCAATACTGAAAATTTGAGAAGTTTTCATAATGAAAATGAATTAAATGAGCTATTAGATGCAATTAAAAAAGAAAAAGAAAATTTAAAGACCTCAATTCCAACTGTTTTAAAAATATCGCCAGATATCAATGATAAAGAAATAGAAAAAATATCTAGTCTTATTTTGAAATATAGTATTCCCTCAATAATAATTTCAAACACCAGTGACAGAACAAGAGATATTCTAAAAAATATAAATAAGCTAGAGAAAGGTGGTTTATCTGGAAAACCTATAGAACAGAAATCTAATATAATAATAAATAAATTTTTTAAGAATTTGAAAAACAAAGTTAAAATAATAGGAGTGGGTGGAGTAGATTCTGCTGAGAGCGCTTATAAAAAAATATTAAATGGTGCTTCTTTAATTCAGTTATATACTGGCATGGTATATAAGGGCCCTAGTATAGCTAACAAAATAAGTGAAGATTTAAATAACTTACTTAAAAAACAGGGTGTAACAAATATTTCTGAAATAGTTGGTACTAAAAAATAATCTTGACTGGAAACTTAGTAAAGCCTATACAGTCATATTTTATGTCTAAGAAATGTGAACTAACTGGTAAAATACCTTTGAAAGGCCACAAAGTGAGTCACGCCAATAACAAGACTAAAAGAAGATTTCTTCCAAATTTAAAAAAAGTAAGATTTAAAAGTGAGCTTTTAAAAAAAAGTATAAAGTTAACTGTATCTAATGCTGGAGTTAGATCAGTAGATAAAAAAGGTAGCTTTGATCAGTTTGTAAAATCAGCTAAAATTAGANATCTTTCTCCAAGACTTAAAAAAATTAAAAAAANTTTNNTNANTAAATCNGCTTAANNGATGAAAAGAATNTTNNTNANNCTATCTTTTTTGATGGGGTTTATAGTCTTAGCATCAAATTATTTAGTTCAATTTCCAGTTAAATATTATGGGTTACAGGAAATTTTAACTTATGGAGCATTCACATATCCAATAGCTTTTTTAATTACTGATCTTGCAAATAGATCTTTTGGCAAACTAGTAGCTAGAAATATAGTGTATATTGGTTTTGGGATAGGTATAAGTTTTACATTATTATTTTCCACAAATTTTACTGATTTAATTTCAATTAGAATTGCAATTGGTTCAGGTACAGCTTTTTTAACAGCTCAATTGTTAGATGTTCAGGTCTTCGACAAACTAAGGGACAGAAAATGGTTTGTTGCACCTCTTACATCTTCATTTATTGGATCTACTGTTGATACCTTTTTATTCTTTTCAATATCTTTTTATGCAACAGGAATACCTTGGATTACTTTGTCATTAGGAGACTTAGCAGTAAAAATACTGGTAGCTTTAATTATGCTAATTCCTTTTAGACTGCTTTTAGGAACTTTAAAGCCAGCTTAAAATTAATTTTTTGGCTCTTGTTGTGTTAGGCAGTGAATTGCTCCAAACCCCCAAATAAGATCTCTACAATTAATTGGAACAATTTTTCTTTTTTTAAAAAATTTCTTAAAAATTAGTATGACCTTATCATCATTTTTATCTTTAAAAATTGGCAATAGAACAATTTTATTTGCTATGTAAAAATTAAGATAACTAGCAGGCACTCTTATTTTTTTAATAAACATAGGTTTTGGCATTGGAATTTTAATTATTTTAAATTTTTTTCCAGAGACATTTTTTGATTTTTTTAAAATACTTAGGTTTTCCCTAAGGTTTTTATAGTTTGGATCTTTTTTATTTTTTTCTATTGCAGTCATTATAACATCTTTTGAAACAAATCTTGATATATCATCTACATGACCATGAGTATCATCGCCTTTAATTCCTTTATTAAGCCAAATAAAATTTTTTATATTAAGGTACGTTTTAATAGTATTTTCAAAAACCTTTTTTGTAACACCTGGATTTCTATTCTGAACCTTACTTAGAAGACATTCCCTGGTTAAAAGAATGGTACCATTTCCATCAACATCTATTGCCCCACCTTCCAAAACTATTTTTTTATATTTTTTTTGGATTTTTACTTCGGGTTCAATTTTTTTAACTTTTAAAATTTTTGCTATTTTATCATTAATTTTGTTATCCTTTTTAAAATCCCTATATTTTGCCCAAGCATTAAATTTAAAATTAAGAAAAACTTTCTTTTTTTTGTTTATGAGAAATATAGGTCCAGTGTCTCTTAACCAGATCCTGTCAGTTGAGATTATATGAAATGTTATATTTTTTAATTTATATTTAAATTTCTTTAAAATTTTTTTAATTTTTATTTTATCTTTCCTCTTATTAATTAATAGATTAACTTTCTGATTTAGAGATAAATTAGTTATAATTTCTGCAATAGTCTTTGGAATGTTTTTAAACATTCCTGGCCAATCTTTTTTATTATAGGGCCAAGCAATCCACACTGATTTTTGAGGTTCCCACTCACCCGGCATCCTAAAGTTTTTTAAATTTAAATCTTTAGTCATCCTGTGGATTTTTAAGCAATCCTTTATAATAATCTATTCTTCTATCTCTAAAAAAAGGCCAATGAGTTCTTACAGTTTCAATTTTTTTTAAATCGATATTAGCAATTAATATTTGCTCATTATTAGATTTTGATTGTGCAATTATATTGCCACTAGGATCAATTAAGATTGAATTACCCCAAAATTGAATTTTTCTTCCACTAATTTTTTCAGTTCCAGTACGGTTAATTGCAGCTATATAAACACCATTAGCAATCGCATGGGATCTTTGCATTGTAACCCAAGCATTTAACTGGGATTTTCCAAATTTGTCTTTTTCTTTTGGGTGCCATCCTATTGCGGTCGGATAAAAAATAATCTCAGCACCTTTTAATGCTGTTAATCTAGCTGCTTCGGGGAACCATTGATCCCAACAAATCAAAGAGCCTATTTTACCATATTTAGTTTTAGTAGATTTAAATCCTAAATCTCCCTGTGTAAAATAAAATTTTTCATAATAACCCGGATCATCTGGAATATGCATTTTTCTATATTTTGTAACTATTTTACCTTTTTCATTAATTACAATACTGGTATTATGATAAAAACCAGAAGTTTTTTTTTCAAAAAGAGAGATCATTAATATAACAGAAAGTTTTTTTGCAAGACCACAGTATATATCGCTAATACGTCCTGGAATTTTTTCTGCTAGTTTAAATTTAGAATGACTTTCAGTTTGGCAAAAATAAGGTGAAAGAAATAATTCTGGCAAGCAAATTATCTTTGCTTTACGTTTTGCAGCTTGTTCAATTTTTTTTATTGAATTTTTAATATTTTTTTCTTGGTTATCCGAAACTTTCACTTGGATCAAACCAATTTTGGTTTTTTTACTCATATAATTATTTGAAAATTTCTGAGAAGTTTTTCCTATCTCTATTTTTCCATTCACCTTTATGATATGCATCACTTGCAATTAGGGGCAAAACACTTGTTGCTTCAGCAAAGACCATTTGTTCTTTAGTTACATCAACTTTCCCCCATGAACTTGCCTCTTTAAGAGTAGAGCTGCTACACGCACCATCTCTTGAGTCGGCAACTGTAATTTGAACTGCGTATTTATGCATTTCAACATCTTTACCAAGAAGTTCCGCACAAATAACTGTATCTTGAATAAAATTTTTTGGAACTCCACCACCAATCATAAATAATCCCGATCCTTTCGATTGTATTTTTATTTCAGTTAATTCTCTAAACTCTCTTATAGAATCAATAGTTATATGCTTATTTGGGTTTTTTTCTTGATGAATAACTAAACCAAACCCAGCACTAGAATCTGTAAATGCAGGACAAAATATTGGAACATTGTTATCGTATGCTGTTTCTATTAAAGAGTCTTTTTTCTTAGAATTTTTTTTTAGATATTTACCCATCTCACGAATAAATTCTCTAGATGTGTAACTTCTTGGTTCCAGCTTATCTGCTATTTCGCATATCTTTTTATCACATTCTTGCAATTCATCTTCATCGATGTATGTGTCATAAATTCTGTCGATATAGTTTTTTCTTAATTCAGTATCGTCTTGAAATTGAGATCCCTGATAGTGCTTAAAACCCAAGGCTTCAAAAAAATCCATGTCAATTATAGAAGCTCCAGTGGCAACTATGGCATCTACCATATTATATTTAACTAAATCTTTATAAATATTCATACATCCTGCGGCTGATGTAGAGCCAGCTAATGTTAAAAAAATTGTGCAATTTTTATCTTTTAACATTTCATTATAAATATTGGCTGCATTAGCTGTTTCCCTTGAAACAAAAGACATTTTTTCCATAGATGCAATTATTTTTCTAGAATCGAATGAAGTTATATCAATGTGCTCAACAGGTTTTTTTAGAAAATCTTTTTTGGTGTTGTGTCCTAGATTTTTTTTATCTGACATTTAGGCAACAAGAAACTCTTTATTGGTGCTGCCTTCATACATTGACATTATAGGCTTGTCTTCTAATTCATAAATTTCATTTGAGTAAAACCCATTAAATTGTGTTCTAAACGTTAAGCCATAACCGCCAAGTTGACCTAGTTCAATATAATCACCTTCTTTAACGTTATTTGGCAAAACAAAAGGACCTTTCATGTAGTCCATACTATCGCAAGTTGGACCATAAAAATCAAAAGCAGTAAATTTTTTTGATATTACTTTTCCATTAGAAATTAATTTTGATGGAAATACTAAATTTGGAGAACCTCCATCAAATAAAGATCCATATGTACCATCATTAATATATAATTTTTGTTTTTTTCTTAAAATTACTTTAACTATAGTTGAACCACTCTCAGCAACTAATGCTCGTCCTGGTTCACAAATAATCTCAGGTTTTTTCTGTAGTTTAAGTTTTGAAAGACTTGTATTTATTTCTTCAAAATATTTATGTAAAGGTTGAGGAATTAAATCAGGATATATAGATGGAAAACCACCCCCGACATTAATGTAATCAGGTTCAATTTTTGTTCTCTTAATAATATTATTTATTTCATCAATTCCTTTTGAGTATGAAATTGGATGCATACACTGAGAACCTACATGAAAACTTAAACCAATCTTTTTAGCATGTTGTTTTGCAAGCCTTAATAGTCCAGTGGCTTCGTGATTAGCAGCACCAAATTTTTTTGATAAATCAATTTCTGCATGTTCATTTGAAACAGATATTCTAACAAACAACTCTAGATCTTTAGCTTTATTGGTTGAATCAATAATTTTAATTAGTTCATCTTTGGTATCTAATGAAAATGATTTTACACCATATTTAAAGTATGCATCTTTAATGCTCTCTCTACTTTTTACCGTATGCATATAATGGCATTTAGCTTTTGGTGCTATTTCTTTTATCGTTTGAATTTCTTTAATTGAAGCAATGTCAAAATTATTAATTCCAGATTCATGTAACGTTTTTAGTACAAATTTATTTGGGTTAGTTTTTACAGCGTAAAGGATTTTACCTTTAAAGTTTTTTTGAAAAAAGTTTGAAGCTTTTTTTAACGATTCTCCTCTAATACAGTAAACTGGATTAGATGGTTTAAGTTGATTTACTAGTTTATCAACACTTTTAAATTTTTCCATTTAGTAGCCCCTCAAAAAAAATCTAACAAAAAAAATTTGCATATTTGATATGCAAATTTGTTAACTTAAGTGAATAGTTATGAAATATGGTAGGTAATGTAAAGTATTTATTTCAGATAGTTATCTACTGCTCAATAGCCCATTGAAATTTTAATTAAGTTAACTATATAAGTTGTCTAATGACTAACATTCAAAAAATAACGGATTTTAAGGATAATTCACTACTTATNGTAGACGATGACAATCCATTTAGAGAGAGACTAGCTAGAGCAATGGAGAANAANGGCTTCACAGTTTCACAAGCTCAAGGTGTAAAAGTTGGAATTGAGGCAGTTAAGTCAAAAAAGCCTGCTTTTGCAGTTGTTGATCTTAGGCTTGGTGATGGCAATGGTCTAGAAGTTGTAAAAGAAATTCAAACTACCAATCCAGAGAGTAGAATAATTATGTTAACTGGTTATGGAAATATTCCAACTGCAGTGGCGGCTATAAAAGAGGGTGCCATTGATTATCTTGCAAAGCCTGCTGATGCTGATGATGTTGAAAAAGCATTATTGGCTGATCCAAAGACTAAAGCTCAACCACCTGAAAATCCTATGTCAGCTGATAGGGTTAAATGGGAACACATACACAGAGTATTTGAACTTTGCAATAGAAATGTTTCAGAAACCGCAAGAAGACTAAAAATGCATAGACGAACGTTGCAAAGAATTTTGTCTAAAAGATCTCCTAAATAAATTTTCTTAATTTTAATATTTTTTTTGCAAGTAGGGATATTAATATAATCTTAAACAGTTCGGCATATAAAAATGGTAACGCACCTAATTCAAAAATAGGTTTATCCCATCCAATTAGTGTACCAAGCCAGATTAAACCAAAAAGATATATAAATGAGACTGCAAAAGTTAATTTAATAAAGACCATAAAAAAATTTGTTTTTAAATTTAAATAGCCTGACAGAAAAGTAGTGAATAAAAAACCAATTAAGTATCCCATAGTAGGTCCAATAAAATATACAAAACCAATACCTTTTTCAGGAGAATTAGAAAATACTGGTAAACCTAGTATACCTTCAATNAAATATAGTCCTACTGTAGCAAGAGCCAATTTATNTCCAAGGGTAATACCAAGTAAAATAACTACAAAAGTTTGCATTGTCATTGGTACAGGATAGAAAGGTATTTTAATTTTTGCAGAAAGAGTTAGAAGTAAAGATCCTATAATTGTTATAATGATAACTCTAAGGACTTTATGATTATATAAAGTTTTTACACTATCCATANTTTATATTACTCTTTTAGTTATAATAAGCTAGCTTTTTGTTAGCCCCAAATAAACATCTTCTATATTAGCATCATCAGTAGCGATATCTAAAATTTTAATATTTTGTTTTGAAAGAAGTAAAATAATATCCTCAATTTTAAGTTTACTTTTTTCATATGAAACCGTAATTTTATTATTGTTATTTGATATTATCTTTAAAGTATTTAAAGTTGTTATATCTAAAGACAAGGCTTTGTCTAAAGTAAATGTGACTATTTTTGTTTGAATTTTATCTATTAAGTTTTTTGTAGTATCTAAAGCTACTAAATTTCCATTACTTAAAATTCCGATCCTATCACACATTTCTTCAGCCTCCATTAAGTAATGAGTTGTAAGAATAACAGTNACACCTTGTTTATTAAGAAGTTTGACATTTTCCCACAATTGTTGTCTTAATTCTAAATCCACACCTGCTGTTGGTTCNTCTAGAAANAATATTGGGGGTTGNTGAACTAGAGCTTTAGCAATTAGTAATCTCCTTTTCATTCCACCAGACAAGCTTCTGGCGTAACTATCTGACTGTTTATCTAAAGCTACCAATTTAAGTATATCATCTGTTATACGGTCTTTTTTTTTTATGCCATACATACCTGCAAGCAAATCAAGTANTTTTCTTGGGCTAAAAAATGGATCTAAATTTACTTCTTGNGGAACTATTCCTATAGAAGCTCTGACTTGTCTTGGATTTTTATCTAAATCAAATCCCCATACACTAACNANTCCAGAAGTCTTTACTACAGTGCCTCCAAGGATATTTATAAATGTAGATTTACCAGCACCATTAGGGCCTAATAAACCAAATATTTCTCCTTCTTTCACCTCTAAGTTTAAATTATTTAGTGCATTTACAGTTGAAGAACCGTTTTTCGAATAAATTTTGTTTAAATTTTTTACTGACAATACGTTTTTTTTTTCCATAATGATTTATACATTTATAACATACATATAAGTTAAGCTAATACATTAATGACCAAAATTAAAAAAACTGACCACTTTTATTTGATTGACGGATCTGGGTATATATTCAGAGCCTATTATGCCTTACCTCCATTAACCAGAAAGAGTGATGGGATGCCAACAGGAGCAGTCAGTGGTTTTTGTAGCATGCTTTTTAAATTACTAGAGGACTCAAAGTCAAAAGAAAATTTACAAAAACCCTCTCACTTTGCTGTTATCTTTGACTCAGCTAGAAAAAATTTTAGAAATGAAATTTATAGTGACTATAAGGGAAATAGATCGGATGCACCTGATGATCTAATTCCACAATTTGAATTCATAAGAAAATCAGTACTAGCATTNAATTTGCCATCTATTGAAATGTTAAATTATGANGCAGATGATTTGATAGCGACTTATGTTGANCANATATTAGAAATTGGAGCAAAAGTAACAATTGTTTCATCTGACAAAGACCTNATGCAGCTATATAAAAAGGGAGTTCGAATTTATGATCCAATGAAGAACAAATTTATCACTGAAGATGATGTTCATAATAAATTTGGTGTTACNGCAGATAAAGTTATTGATGTTCAATCACTTGCGGGTGATAGTAGTGATAACGTACCAGGTGTGCCTGGAATTGGTGTAAAAACTGCAGCTGAGTTAATTAATAAATATGGAAATTTAGAAAAACTTTTAGAAAAAGCAGATGAAATAAAACAAAATAAAAGAAGAGAAACAATTTTAGAAAATAAAGAAAAAGCAATAATTAGTAAAAAGCTGGTTACTCTTAAAAAAGACGTGCCTATCAAAGAAAAATTAGAAAATTTTATTTTAAAAGAAATTGATAAAGATAAGTTGTTTAATTTTTTAAGAGAAATGGAATTTAATAGATTATTAAGTAGNGTTATTTCACTATACGGTGAACCTAAATTTAAAAATGAAGTTACCAATTTATCTGACAATAAAAATACAGAAATTAATACTAAAAACTATAAACTAATAAGTAAAATTGATGAATTAGATCAATGGATAAAAGAGGCAGAGGAAAATGGAGAGCTTGCTATNGATACCGAAACTACTTCATTGGACCCTCATCAAGCAGATTTAGTAGGTATTTCTATGTCAACAAAAATAGGCAAAGCATGTTATATTCCAATTTCTCACTCATCNGGAAATTGTTTAGACAAAAAAAAAGTTATAAATAAACTTAAACCATTATTGGAAGATAAATCTGTTAAAAAGATAGGCCAAAATATTAAGTTTGACTACATAATTTTTTATCATCAAGGAATAAACCTAAATTCATTAGAGGATACAATGCTTATTTCTTATGTATTAGATGCAGGAAAAAATCGACATAACATGGATACNTTGTCAGAAATTCACTTAGCCCATAAACCAATATCTTTTAAAGATATAGTTGGGACTGGAAAAAAACAAATTAATTTTAAAGATGTAGATATCCCCAAAGCTCTCGAGTATGCAGCTGAGGATGCTGATATTACATTTAGACTTTATAAAATTTTAAAAGGAAATCTTAATAGAGAAAAATTGACAAATATTTATGAAATATTTGAAAAACCTTTAATTAAAATTCTAGCTAATATGGAAATTGAGGGAATAAAGGTTGATGATAAATTTTTAAATATATTATCTAAAAAGTTTGAAAAAAAAATTAAGGATTTAGAAAAAAAAATTTTCAAGATATCAAAAAAAGAATTTAATATTGCCTCTACTAAACAGTTGGGAGAAATAATGTATAATGAGCTAAAAATCTCAACATTGAAAAAAACAAAAAAAGGTAGCTTTGCTACAAGTGCATCTGTCCTTGAAGATCTAGCTTTCAAAGGAAATGAATTACCAAAATTGGTACTAGAATGGAGACAAATATCAAAATTAAAAAATACTTACTCTGATTCTCTTCAGGAACATATAAATCCAAATACTAAAAGAGTACATACATCATTTCTTTTGGCAGCCACAACGACTGGAAGATTAGCATC
>NZKC01000047.1 GCA_002692475.1 Candidatus Pelagibacter sp. | reverse complement strand
AATGTATTCCAAAATCCAATTCTTAGTTTTACCTATTCCAGATTGCATAGAAGTTTTAGATGGTTTGTATATTTTTACTTTATTCATATGTTAATGGTCGGGGCGGCAGGATTTGAACCTGCGACCCTCTGGTCCCAAACCAGATGCGCTACCAGGCTGCGCTACGCCCCGAGACGAATACTAATATAGTAGATAATAGTAATTTCAAAGGATAAATATAAGCAAAATTGAAGAAATTTAATAAAAATCTGATATATAAGAAAAGATGATAATTACATGCCCTTGTAACAAGAAAGAATTTGAAGTTGATGCATCTTTAATACCAACAGAGGGNAAACTACTTCAGTGNGGAGCATGNGATCGTAAATGGTTTTTTNANAAAGAANNTGAAATANAANAAAAAGANCTNCCAATAGAAAGNATATCTATTGAAGATAAGATACAAGAAATACCNAAGAAAACNGAAGATATTATAGTTGAAGCNGAAAATACAAAAAAAAGATATTGCAATAAAGNAAAATATCNCAAAAGTTTCATTTTTNAATAAANTATTAATAATATTTATTAGCNTTATAGCGTTAATAGTTTTATTAGATACATTCAAAACACAAATTATGATATTCCTACCGGGCTTTGATTTTGTACTTGAAAGTCTATATGAAACTTTAAAAGATATTTTTTTATTTATATCAGATTTATTTAACAAATGATTCAATATATTTCAAAATCTTTTAAATGGTTCTTTAAACTTGAAGCAGCAAGTGGTTTGGTTTTATTATTCAGTGCTGTACTTGCATTAATTTTAAGCAATTCAGTATATGCGGATTATTATTTTTCAACTTTAGAAAAATATTTATTTATTGGTTTTAATAATTTTGGGCTAAAGTTAAGTGTATTGCATTGGATTAATGATGCTCTAATGGCAATATTTTTCTTTTTTGTAACTTTAGAGATTAAAAGAGAGTTTTTACAAGGTGAACTGTCAAACATTAAACAGGCACTACTACCTATTATAGCTGCTGTAGGCGGTATGGTAGTACCAGCTTTAGTATATGTTTATATTAATCTAGGTGATCCCGAAACATTAAATGGTTGGGCAATTCCATCAGCAACTGATATTGCTTTTTCTCTTGGAGTTTTATCTTTGCTTGGAAAAAGAGTACCTTTGTCATTAAAAGTATTTCTAACAGCATTAGCAATTATAGATGACCTTGGAGCAATTTTAATTATAGCTATATTTTACTCGGGTGACTTAAGCATAAAATATTTATCCTTAATGTTATTGGCATTCATAGGACTTTTAGTAATAAATAAATTTAATATAAAAAAATTCTTACCCTACTTAATTTTAGGAATATTTTTATGGGATTTCACTCATAACTCAGGAATACACGCAACTATTGCTGGAGTACTACTTGCCATGACAATACCACATAGAAAAAAAGAAAAAGACTTTTCATTATTAATTAAGGTTGAACATTTAATTAGTCCTTACGTTGCCTTTGGTATAATGCCTCTCTTTGCTTTTGCTAATGCTGGTGTTTCTTTAGAAGGTTTGTCATTTTCATCACTTCTAGATAAGGTTCCACTTGGTATAGTATTGGGACTATTTGTTGGTAAACAACTAGGGGTTTTTGTGTTTTCATATTTATCAATCAAACTTAAAATTGCACAAATGCCAAGTAACTCAAATTGGTATAATTTTTATGGTGTTGGTGTTTTAACAGGTATTGGTTTTACCATGAGTCTGTTTGTGGGTAATTTAGCTTTTGTTGACAATATGCAATATATGGATGGGGTTAAAATTGGAGTTTTAACTGGGTCATTATTATCCACTTTATTTGGTTATTTTCTAATATTACTTACTCCTAACAAATAATTTATTAGTATGAAAAAAATTATATTCTCTATATTAGTTATCATAATGTTTTTTTCAAAAAGTAATGCCGATGGTAATTACGAAAAGATTTTTTTTGATTTTAAAATTAAAAGTATCACAGGTGATATNATTGATTTAAATACTTNCAAAAATAAAGTAATTTTATTAACCAACACAGCAAGTTATTGTGGATTTACAAAACAATATACAGATTTACAAATCCTTTGGGATAAATACAAAAAAGATGGATTGATAGTATTGGGTGTACCTTCAAATTCATTTAATCAGGAAAAGGATAATGATGATGATGTTAAAGATTTTTGTGAGGTTAACTTTAATATTAANTTCCCTATTACTACAATAACAGAAGTTAANGGAGATAATGCACATTCTATATTTAAATGGGCAAAAGAAAATCATGGTAAATCTGCAATACCAAAATGGAATTTCCATAAAATACTAATTAACAAAAATGGTAAAATAGAGGAAACGTACACATCTTTCACAAATCCTATGTCTAAAAAAATTATAACTAAAATTGAAAGTTTATTATAAACTTAACACCATACCATCATAGGCAGGAACTATATTTTTTGTAAGTTTTGTTTTTAAATCATCATAATCNATATCGCTGTGAAGATTAGTTAAGATNGCTTTTTTTGGTGAAAAAATTTTTATCAACTTTAATGATTGTTCTAAATTTAAATGAGATGGATGATTTCTGTACCATAAACAATCAATTACTAAATATTTTAGACCTTTAAAATATTTATAATCCTTATTACTTATTTCACTAACATCACTAATATATGCAAGTTTTTTATTAAAAATGTAACAAATACTATTTACTTTACCATGTTTCACTTTTATTGATTTAATAGTTATTTTATCTCTTTTTTTTTTAACTGTCATTTTAGCTTTAATTTTGTTCATTTTTAAAGTGGCTGGATACTCCCTGGTATTTGATTTAAAACAATAAGAAAAAGTATTGCTTAGATATTTTTTAGTTTCAGAATCAGCATAGACATCAATNGGTTTTCTCCTTTTAATGAAAAAAACTCTCAGATCATTTATTCCATGCGTTTGATCAGCATGCATATGGGAGTACAAAACCTTATCAATAGAATTGATTTTATTATTAATTAGCTGNGATCTTAAATCTGGCGAGGTATCGATTAATATGTTCAGATTCTTGCTTTTGATTATTGCTGAACATCTNGTTCTATAATTTTTTTTATTATTTGGATTACATTTACCAAAAAAACCATCNGAGCGAGGTACACCCATCGAGCTGCCACATCCTAATATTATAAACTTCATTAAATTAATCTATCAAAAAATAACTTATTAAAATTTTTAGTAGTTATATCAACTAACTCAGATATTTTTATATTTTGCAGTTCAGCGAGTTTTTCCGCTGTAAATTTAATAAAAGCAGGTTCATTTTTTTTTCCTCTATATGGTACAGGCGATAAATAAGGACTGTCAGTTTCTATTAAAAGTCTATTTTTAGGTATCATTTTAAAGGTTTCTTGAAGATTTAGAGAATTTTTAAACGTAATAATTCCACTAGCTGAAAAAAAAGCATTTAAAGGTATTAGTTTAGTAGCAAATTCAGTAGATCCAGTAAAACAATGCATTAAAATTTTAAGTTTATTGGAATGATTTTTTTTAAGGATATCGTATGTCTCATCTTCTGCATTTCTGGAATGGATAATTAAAGGGATATTTAGATCTTTTGCAGCATCAATATGTTTCTGAAAACTTTTAATCTGCAAATCTTTATCGCTATTATTATAATAAAAATCAAGTCCAGTCTCCCCTACACCAATAATTTTATTATTTAAATTTATTTTTGTAATAATTTCATCTTTAGAAACATCGTTATTTTTTGTTTCATGTGGATGGATACCAAAAGTTCCAAATATCATTGGGTCTTTTTTTACAATGTTAGTTATTTTTTCATAACTTTGTAAGGTAGTGCAAATTGTTAATAGCTTTTCCAAACCAACATTCTTTGAATTTGCAATAACTTGATCTAAATTTGCAATTAAATGTTCATGATCTAGATGGCAATGTGAGTCAATCATTTTTTTCAATCTTTTTAAATAAAATATCTAATTTTAATATTTTTTTTTTTGGTTTTAAATATTCATTATTACTAATTGAGTCAAACTTAATTTCATTTTCATTAATTGAAAAAATATTTAGTACTTTTAATGAAGTATTAGGGATTATTGGATAAAGCAATATTGAAATTTTCCTNATAAGCTCTAGAGAAACATAGACAATTGTCTTTAACCTNTCAGGTTCATCTTTTTTACCCCATGGAGCCTGGTCATTAAAATATTTATTGGCTTTAAATAACTGATCAACTACAAATTCTACGTAAAAATTAATATTTTGATTATTAATTTCTTGATCAAGTTTTTTTAAATTATTATCAAAATTATTTAATATAGATAAATCATCCTCGTTAAATGTATTAAATTTAGGTATTTCCAATCCAATATTTTTTTCACAAAATGTAATAACTCTTTGACATAAATTTCCATAATTATTTGCNAAATCACTGTTAATACAACTTTCTAGTTTATCTTTTGAAATATTTCCATCATTGCCAAAAGATACTTCTTTTAATAAATAATATCGTAAAGGATCAAGACCATAATTATTGATTATTTCTATTGGATCTAAAATATTACCTTTAGATTTTGACATTTTTTCATCACCAGATAAAATCCAGCCATGACCATAGACTCTTTTAGGTGGTTTAATATCTGCTGCCAATAAAAAAGCAGGCCAATATACAGCATGAAATCTTAAAATATCTTTTCCAATCAAATGAAGATCTGCAGGCCAAAACTCTTTAAATTTTTCATCGTTTTCATTAGGATAATTTAATGCGCTTAAATAATTAGTTAGAGCGTCTAACCATACATATATTACATGATCTTTGTTTGAAGGAACCTTAATACCCCATGAAAAAGATTTTCTACTTACGGATAAATCTTTTAAACCACTTTTGACAAAACTTATCACTTCATTCTTCCTTGTTTCAGGTAAAATAAATTTNGGATTATCTGAATAAAATTTTAACAGAGGCTCTTGCCACTTTGATAGTTTAAAAAAAAAAGACTCTTCCTCTACCCATTCTACCGTTGATCCAGATGATTTACTGATTTTTTTACCATTAATATTTTCAATTTCATCCTCCGTATAAAATGCTTCATCTGAAACAGAATACCAACCTGAATATTTTGAAAGGTAAATTTCTTTTTTTTTCTCAAGAATATTCCAAAGATTTTCAACCGATTTAAAATGTCTATTTTCTGTAGTTCTTATAAAATCATTGTTAGATAAATTTAATGTTGANGATAAATCCTTAAAAGTTTTACTNATTTCATCNCAAAATTTTAAGGGATCTTTATTTGCTTTTTCTGCAGCTCTTTGAATTTTTTGACCATGCTCATCTGTGCCTGTTAAAAAAAAAACGTTATAACCTTGAATCCTTTTAATACGTGCAAAAAAATCAGCAATTATACTNGAGTAAGCATGACCCATATGTGGTTTAGCAGAAGGATAATAAATAGGAGTTGTGATGTAAAAATTTTTACTCATTAATAATTTTATTTTTAAATTCAAAGAATAGTGTCTCGGTATCTAGGTTATATTTTAAAGTACTATTAATTTTTTTAATAAAAGCTGAGTACAAATTAAAAAAATNATTATCTTTTGTAGTGGTATAAATTTCATAAAAAAAATAATGAATAAGATTTATCATTAAGTTAAAAGTTTGGTGATCACTCTTATAAAATTTTTTATATATCATAAAATTCAAAAGATCTTTAATTTCGATGTCATTAAGATTAATTTCATTTTGATTTGCAAAATCAAGCAAAAAAATTAATTCGCCAATGGAACTATATTTATTTAAAAAACACTTATGCATTAATTTTTCTATATCATCATCAATAATTTTATTTATTACAGCTATTGTTTCTTTATTTGAAAAATTTTTTTTAAAAACAATAGATCTAGATTTGATTGTATCAGGTATTTTCTTTGAACTATCATGAATTAAAATAAAATATATATTTTCTGGTGGCTCCTCTAAAATTTTAAGTAATGCATTAGATGCATTAATATTAAGAAACTCAACGTTATCGACTAAAATAAATCTTTTTTTACTATTGAAGGAGCTCTTTTGCGAATTAGTAATGATATTTCTTATTTGATCAATTTCAATATTTTTCTTATTACTTTTTAAATTTACTATGCTTAAATTTGGATGTGATAAATTATTCATTAAACTAAAAGATTTATTGTATTGATTGATGGTAAAGTTTACATCATCGTACTTATTTTCTTCATTCAATGATAGAATATAATTAATAAAATGTATGGAAAAAGTAAATTTTCCTATACCTTTGGGTCCACTTAACAAAATTTTATTTGGTAATATTTTATCATTCTCCATTGCTTTAAATTTNGCAAAAATTTCATCATAACCAAATAATTTGTAATTATTAATTAGCTGTGTCATTATTTACTTATAAGTTTAAGCACTTTATCTGNTATTATTTTNTTATTANATTCCATTTNTAGATTTGAATTTATNTTCATATAATTTTTTCTTTTAAANCATATTTTATAATANCCTCTTTGAACTCTACTATAAAACTTATGATCAAATTTATCATAACGATTAAGCTTTTTCCTTTTGCTTAAACGCATTTTTAAATTTTTAAGACTAACACTGTTAAGGAAGGTAAAATTTACTTTAAAATCTTTAAGTATATATTTATTAATTACATGTATTATATCACGATTAATACCCATGCCATAATGCTGATATGCTAGGGTTGAATCTGTAAAACGGTCGATTAGAATTACCTTTTTTTTATAGTTTTCTTTTAATACTTTAATATAATTTTCATTTCTAGCTGCTAGATACAATAGTAGATCAGTCATTTTATGAAAATTAGACTTCTTGTTAAGTATAAGGTTTCTAATTTTCTCTGAATTAGATGAACCACCAGGTTCTCTAATAACAATATACTTTATTTTTTTTTTATTTAAAAAATTAGCTAAACTTTTTATGTGGTATGTTTTACCGGATCCTTCTATACCCTCGAAAACGATAACGGGTTTTTTATACATCGCCCCATACTAAATAATTTAATGATTTCAAAATTCTTGTAAATANATTAACTTTTTTTACCTCNGTTAAAGCATAAACATCATGGGTACTTAAAATTTCATCTTTAAAAAAAATTTTAAGCTCACCTAGTTTTTGGTTTTTTTCAATAGGTGCCTCGATCGGACCATCATAATCTATAAAGACTTTCATATTTTTTTTTCTAGCTTTTTTTATAGTCTGAAATACATCATCTTTAGTATAAACATCAACGGTAGCATTTTTTCCTAACCACACATCTANTTTAGCTAAGGATTTATTTTTAGATGAAACTTTAACCAAATCAAAGTTAGTCAATCCCCAGGTTAATAGCTTTATTGATTGTCTTGATCTATCATTTTTAGTATTAAATCCACTGGCNACTGCAATTAATCTTCTTTCATTTTTTTTTACAGATGATGCAAGGGAATATCTTTCAACTGCTAGGTATCCAGTCTTTATACCGTCGGCACCAATGTTTTTATACAAAAGTGGATTTCTGTTACCCTGTTTTATTGGGTCACCTCCTGTCCTATCCCATGTAAAATCTGTTTCTTTAAAATATGTATAATAATCTGGAAAATTTTTAATTAAATAATTCGACATGATAAGTATGTCTTTAACTGTTGAATAATTATCTGGATCATTTATGCCGGAAGCATTGGAGAAATTAGTATTAGTCATACCTATTTCTAATGCTTTTTCAGTCATTAAAACTGCAAATTGTTCCTCGGTTCCAGCTATACCTTCTGCTAATGCAACACAAGCATCGTTTCCTGATGCTACAATTATACCTTTTAATAAATCTTCAACAGAAACATTGTCCCCAACCATTATAAACATTGAAGAGTATCCTGCTGTTGAAAGTTTCCAAGCCTTTTCAGAGACTACAAATGTATCGTCTAAATTTAATTCACCACTCTTTAATAAATCAAAAGCTATTATGGATGTCATTATTTTAGTCATTGATGCAGGGTATATTTCTCTATCAGGTTCTTTTTCAAATAAAATTTTACCACTGCTAAAATCCTGAAGAATTGCGGTTCTCGCTTTAATATCAAACGAGAAGGAATTGTTAGTAAAAAACAAAGTCAATAAGATTACAAAACTAATTTTTTTGATTATTTTATTCATTATTAATAATTTCTATATTTTCAAAACCAAGTCCTTCTATACCATTATAAGCTATTTGTAATGAGTTTAAACTAGTATAAGGACCAAGAAATACTCTAAATTTATTTTCGTTTATTTTATTTATACCTACCGTATTAAGATTTAGCTCAATTTTGATTCTATTAGCCATTTCATCGGCTGT
>NZKC01000046.1 GCA_002692475.1 Candidatus Pelagibacter sp. | reverse complement strand
AGTTTCTCTCACGATATCAAAAGTAACCAAAAAAGGTTTTCAATTATGGGTAATACCGCACACATTAAAACTTACAAATTTAAGTAAACTTAAAAAAAAAGATAAAGTTAATATTGAAATCGATATTTTATCAAAATATGTAAAAAGATATGTTAAAAAAAATTAGATACTCGAACATAGAATCTATAGTTCGTATAGCCAAAAAAGGTGGCATGTATATTNTGGTNGATGATGAAAACCGAGAAAATGAGGGNGATCTTGTTTTTTGTGCCTCTGATGTTGATCAAAAAAAAATAAACTTTATGGCTAAAAATGGNAGAGGATTAATTTGTCTAACATTAAATAATATACAAGCTAAAAAATTGAATTTAAATTACATGGCACCAGTTAATCAATCAAGAAANCAAACTGCATTTACAATTTCAATTGAAGCTAAGAAAGGTATTACTACAGGTATTTCAGCCAAAGATAGGGCAAGGACAATTAGAATTGCAACTAAAAGAAATGTTAAAAAAAACGAGATTGTATCCCCAGGCCATGTTTTTCCAATTATTGGTAAAGAGGGNGGGGTTTTAGTAAGAGCTGGACATACAGAGGCATCAATTGATATTTCAAAATTAGCAAAAAAAAATCCCTCTGCCGTAATATGCGAGATAATGAATGAAGATGGTAGTATGGCCAAAGGTCAAGATCTACTTAGATTTGCAGATAAACATAAACTTAAGATTGCAAAAATAGAAGATCTTATTGCATATAGACTTAAAAAAGAAAAACTTATTAGGTTAAAAAAAACATCAAAAATTGTTGTTGGTAATCAATCCTATAAAATTAAAATCTTTGAAAATATTATTGATGGTTCTGAGCATTTTGCTTTAATTAAAGGAAAGTTAACAAAAAAAANNNCTCCAAGATTAAGAGTAATCTCTTCCAATGTAGTTGAAAATTATTTAATAAACCAAAATATACCTAATTCATTTAACAGAACGATTAAATATTTTAAAAAATTTGCAAACTGTGTATTAATTTTCATAAGAGATCCAAATTTGAAGTCTGTTAGTCAAACTTTAAGACAGTATAAAAGTGATGATTTTTATAAAAAAGGTCAAGATCGATTAATTAAAAATTACGGTATTGGTGCACAAATCATTAAGTCACTTAACATTAAGAATATGGTATTAGTTACAAAATCAAGAAAGAAGGTTGTTGGTCTTGAGGGTTATGGTATCAAGATAGTAAAACAAGAAATTTTAAAATGAAAAAAAAAATATTAATTGTTATAGCAAATTATTATAGAGATATTTCTAAACAACTTTTGAATTCAGCATTAGGTGAACTTAAAAAAAACTCAAAAGTAAATATTATAGAGGTCCCAGGTGTTTTTGAAATTCCAGTTACAATAATTAAAAACATAAATAAGTATGATGGGGTATTAGCTCTTGGTTGTGTAATAAAAGGTGAAACACCCCACTTTGATTTTATATCTTCAGCAACAACAGACGCAATAATGAAAATTAGTGTTGATAAAAAAAAACCTGTTGGAAATGGGATCATAACTTGCTTAAATAAAAATCAAGCTAATGCCAGAGGCAAAAAAGGTAAAGAAGCCGCTAACGCTATAATGTCTGTCTTATTTCAAAAGAAATGAAAGTTTTCTTTTCACCAAAAAATAATCCTAGAGTTATTATTATTCAAAAATTATATGCTAAAATTTATAATAATGAAGATGAAATTAAATTTCCGAAACATAGATTTAAAAGATTTATAAAAGATGTTGTTTTGGGAACAGTTGAAAGACAAGAAGTACTTTTTGAAGAAATAAATCAATCTCTAGATAATATGGATTTAAAAAAAAAAGATAAAGTTTTTCAGACAATTGTAAAAAGTGCTGTATATGAATTTTTGTATATGCCAAAAACACCAAGAAAAATAATTATTAAAGAGTATTTAAATGCTTCAAACTTTTTTTTAGACGATTCACAAACAAAATATTTAAATGCCTTGCTAGATAAAATTTCTAAAAAAATAAGAACTGTCAATGAATGAGTTCGAGATTATTCATAAATATTTTAGCAAGCTACATCATAATAAATCATCATTAAATCTTAACGATGATGTTTTTTTTGATAAAAAAAATAAATTAGTATTATCTGTTGATACTTATGTTGAAAAAGTTCACTTTTTAAATTTCAAGAAACCAGAATTAGTTATTAGAAAAATTATCAGATCCTCAATATCAGATATTGTATGTAAGGGAGTTAATCCTAAATTCATTTTTATTTGTGCATCAGGTGATAGTAAACATTTTTCTAAAAAAAATCTTAAAAAAATATATAATTCAATTAAGACAGAACAATCTATATATAAAATTCTAATTGGTGGAGGTGATACTGTTAAATCTAATAATCTTACATTTTCTATAACTTCACTTGGTTATTCTGACAAAATTGTCTTCCGTAATAAATCAAATGTAAATGATGATATATATGTGACAGGAAATCTGGGTGATAGCTATATGGGTTTATGTTCTTTACAAAATAAACTTAAAACAAGTAATCTCATTAACAATTATTTTCAGAACAAGTATTACACACCTGATATACAATTAAAATTAACAAAAAAATTATCTATTTTTGCATCATCTTCAATCGACATATCGGACGGACTTTTTACTGACTTAGATAAATTAATTAATAAGCAAAATCACTCTTATAAAGTTTTTTTAAACAAAATACCTATTTCTAAAACTTTAAATAGTTATATTAAATTAAAAAAATTAAAAAAAATTGATCTTATTTCTAAAGGTGATGATTATCAGATATTGTTTACTTCCCCAAAATCTAAAAGAAAAATTATAAATAATTTTTCGATTAATAATAAGATTCGAATAACAAAAATTGGAACAATAGTTAATGGAAAGGATAGATCTGTAATTTTAGCTGATAGTGGATTGCAAATTTTCCCCAATAATAAAGGATATTTTCATAATTTTTAATTAAGTTAAACGTTGCCTTTTATATGTTTTTTTGTATTGTCCGATTTTTAATAATAACTAATAAACCTAGGGAATTATAATGAATTCATCAGTGGAAACAATTTTATCTTATACAATTTTAGCCGGCTTACTTTCAATCGTTTATGGTTTTTTTACAGGTAAACAAATTTTAAATGCTAGTTCTGGTAATGATAAAATGAGAGAAATTGCATCTGCAATTCAAATTGGTGCAAAAGCTTACTTAAATCGACAATACAAGACAATTGCAATTGTAGGTGTTGTTGTACTTGTTATTATAAGTTATGCTTTTAGTATTTTAGTAGGTTTAGGTTATTTAATAGGAGCAGCACTATCAGGTATAGCAGGTTATGTTGGGATGTTAGTATCTGTAGAAGCTAATGTTAGGACTGCTGAAGCTTCACGTAAAGGATTATCACAAGGTCTATCAGTAGCTTTTAAATCTGGTGCAGTTACAGGTATGCTAGTTGCAGGTTTGGCTCTTTTGTCTATAGCTGTATATTATTATTTATTACTTAAGCTGGGTGTTGATGAAAGAGAAATCGTAAATGCACTAGTAGCATTAGGTTTTGGTGCATCTTTAATCTCAATTTTTGCAAGACTTGGTGGAGGTATTTTTACCAAAGGTGCTGATGTCGGAGCAGATTTAGTAGGTAAAGTTGAAGCTGGAATTCCTGAAGACGATCCACGTAATCCTGCTGTTATAGCAGATAATGTTGGTGATAATGTTGGTGATTGCGCTGGTATGGCTGCAGATTTATTTGAAACATATGCAGTNACTATTGTTGCTACAATGGTTCTTTCCTCAATATTTTTTGTGAATGATTTGAGTATGATGATTTACCCTTTAACAATTGGTGGTGTTTGCATTTTGACATCAATATTAGGTACTTTTTTTGTAAGATTAGGAAAAAGCAAAAATATTATGGCAGCTCTGTACAAAGGTTTTGTTGCTACAGCGATTTCTTCATTAATATTNTTATATCCCTTAACAGACTATGTTATTGGTTTCGCAACAGAGTTNAACGTGAATGGAATTTCCTTTAATGGNAAAAGTCTTTATTATTGTGGAGTGATAGGACTAATAATCACAGGATTGCTTATATGGGTTACAGAATATTATACTGGAACAAACTATAGACCAGTAAGAAGTGTTGCTAGTTCATCAACAACAGGTCATGGAACTAATGTAATTCAAGGTTTAGCAGTTTCTCTAGAGGCAACTGCAATACCAGCGCTGATTATTGTTGCTGGAATATTATTAACAAACTATATAGCGGGCCTATTTGGTATTGCTATTGCAGTTACTACTATGTTGGCTTTAGCGGGTATGGTTGTTGCTTTAGATGCATATGGTCCAGTTACAGACAATGCAGGTGGTATCGCTGAAATGTCAAAATTACCTAACAATGTTAGAAAAACAACAGATGCGCTAGATGCAGTAGGTAACACAACAAAAGCTGTTACAAAGGGTTATGCTATTGGATCAGCAGGATTAGGTGCACTAGTTCTTTTTGCAGCTTATACAGAAGATATAAAACATTTTTCAAAAGAAGTAGGCTCGAATTTAGAGGGTATAGTTGTTACTTTTGATTTATCAAATCCTTATGTTGTAGTTGGACTATTAATTGGTGGTATGCTTCCTTATTTATTTGGCTCTATGGGTATGCAAGCTGTAGGTAGAGCAGGCGGTGCTGTAGTTGTTGAAGTTAGAAGACAATTTAAAAAATTTCCAGGTATAATGAAAAGAAAACAAAAACCTGATTATGCAAAGTTAGTTGATTTATTAACTGTAGCAGCAATTAAAGAGATGATAATTCCTTCATTGTTACCTGTCTTATCTCCAATAGTTCTATATTTTGTAATTTATGCGATTGGTGGTCAAGTTGCAGCTTTAGCTTCTGTTGGTGCAATGTTACTCGGTGTTATAATCACAGGATTATTTGTTGCTGTATCAATGACTGCTGGTGGTGGTGCATGGGATAATGCAAAAAAATATATTGAAGATGGTAATTATGGTGGAAAAGGATCTGAGGCTCACAAAGCAGCAGTTACCGGAGATACTGTAGGTGACCCATATAAAGATACAGCAGGTCCAGCAGTAAACCCAATGATTAAAATTACNAATATTGTAGCCTTGTTATTACTTGCAGTTATAGCCGGTTAATTATTGTTCTTTTTTCTTTTTTCTCATTGGTTCGTTAATTTTTTGTCTCATACTAGACAAAAAATCATATACAAATGATCTTTTTCTATAAACAGAGTCAGTTGATGCATCTACAAATTCTATATCTCTCATAGTATCTTTATCATAAAACTTAATATCAGCTAAAAGTCCCATTTCATTTATTTCNACAACTANCACATTATTTGTAATAAGCTTTTCCTTACCTAATAGCATAATNGATCCTGTTGAAATTTTTCTTTCTATGTAAATCCAAACATCATTATCAAAAGANCTTTTTGTTGATGGTTCACCTAACAAATTGATAATATCATTTGAATTTGAGTTATTTATTACTAATTTTTTGTGNTTTTTATCTAAAAAATGAACACCGTGGTGTTTTACTACTTTATTAGTTGTGCAACTTAAAATAAAAATAAACAATAATAAAATTATCTTATTCATGAATAATAATTATATAAATATTTATAACAATTTAGTGAATTTCTCTAGAAATAAAAAAATATTTAGTATTTTTACTCAAAATGATACATTTTCAGATCGACTAATTATATTACTATTTCATTTAGGTTTTTTTATAAAAAACTATAAGAATTCTGTTGATAAGAAAGAGATGCAAAATATTTANGACTATATTTTTCGTCAATTAGAATTAAGTATTAGAGAGATTGGTTATGGTGACGCTTCAATCAATAAAAAAATGAAAAATTACTTAAATGTTTTTTACTCAATTCTCGATAAAATTGAAAGATGGGAAAATTTGTCTAGTAAAGATAAAGAAGATACATTAAAGAGNTTTATAAATTATGAAGGAAATTTATACGATTTAATACAATATTTTGAAAAATTTNGTGACTATTTATCAAAAAAACCTTTTCATTTGTTCACAAAAGGTGTAATTAAAAATGAAATTTAATTATGGCTGTACCTAAACGTAAAACTACTAGATCTAGAGCAGGGAANAGAAGNTCGCATATCCGTGTTTCACCTAAGAATATTATTGAGGATAAAAAAAGTGGTGAATATAGATTGTCTCATCATTTAGATCTAAAAACTGGTATGTATAAAGGAAGACAAATCCTAGATCCTAAAGAGTAAAATATTTATAATATATTGTAAATGTCAAAAATGATAACGATTGCAATTGATGCAATGGGTGGTGATGGCTCTCCAAAAAAAATTATTGATGGTATAAATCATCATTATAAAAGTACATCAGATGTTTTTTATAAAATTTATGGTGATCAAGAACAAATTTCCAAATTTTTACCCTCAACCTTAAACNAAAAATCATTTAAAATTTTCGATACTAAGAATATTGTAAAAGGTACTGATACGCCTTTAGAAGCTGCAAAGAGGGGCAAAGATACAAGTATGTGGCTTGCAATTGAAAGNGTAAAAAAAAAAGAAGCAGATGTAGTAATTTCAGCAGGTAATACAGGTGCATTATTAGTTATCTCAAAACTAAATTTAAAAATGATAGAAAATATTGATAAGCCTGCTCTATCAGCACTATGGCCAAATAAAAAAGGTATGAGTGTAGTTTTAGATCTTGGTGCGAATATAGAATGTAGTGATAAAAATTTAATTGATTTCGCTATAATGGGATCATCTTTATTTAAATCCTTGTATCCAGATGAAACTGCAAAAGTTGCATTACTTAATATCGGTTCTGAAGAGATTAAAGGAAATGAAGTGATTAAGGAGACATACAAAAAACTTAATCAGGTTGAAAATTTAGATTTTGAATTTAAAGGTTATATAGAAGGNAATAATTTAATGAAAGGCGAAGTTAATGTTATAGTTTCAGATGGCTTTACNGGAAATATTGCTCTTAAAACAGCAGAAGGAACAGCAAATTTTATAACAGAGGAGTTAAAAAAAGCTTTAACAAATAATATTATTGGCAAATTATCTGGATTACTTAACTATATGAATTTAAAAAAATTTAAAAAAAGATTAGATCCAAGACTATATAATGGTGCAATTTTCATTGGTCTCGATTCACCTGTTATTAAAAGCCATGGATCTACAGACTTTATTGGCTTTTCTAATTCACTAACTGTTTGTGAAAAAATTGTAAGAGGTGATTTAATTACAAAAATAAAAAATAAAATTAGTTAATGCGTGTAAATCTTACTAAAAAAGATATTATAAATTCAGTATATATGCAAATTGGTTTTTCTAAAAAAATTGCAGATAATCTTTTTGATGATATCTTAGAGAGTATTATAGAAAGCTTAATAGAACATAAAAAAGTTAAAATATCTAAATTTGGTACTTTTTCAATTAGGCAAAAAAAACAAAGAACTGGTATAGACTTTAAATCAAAAGAAAAAAAAATAATTAAAGAAAGAACTGTTATATTATTTAAACCTGCAAAAGAATTTAAGATTTTTGTGAATCAAAATGAAAAAAAAACTTGAAAAGGCATACAAATCTATTGGAGAGGTAGCTCAAATTTTAGATCTTAAAGACCCTAAAACCGGTAAATATAATACACATACAATTAGATTTTGGGAAAAAAGTTTTAAGCAGGTTAAACCTAAATATTTTAATACAAATCATAGATATTATGATTTCAAAAATGTTGAAATATTAAAAAAAATTAAATATCTATTAAAAGAAAAGGGTTTTAAGATAGAGGGGGTCAAAAAATTACTCAATAAGGAAGAAACAATATACCTTGACGATTCTTCAGAAAAATCTATAAGTTACTCCGATAGAAATTTAAAATACAAACTTAGTAAAATTTCTAAAATTGTGAAAGAAATAAAAAGTATAAAATAATGGCAAAAAAAACTCATGTTAAAGTAAGATTAGTTCCCGAGGCTAAACCTGATAGTCCTTTTTTTTATTATGTAAAAAAACCTGCTGGTGGTGAAAAAGCAAAAATTAAATTAAAGGCTAAGAAATATAATCCTTCTACAAGAAAGCATGAGATATTTGTTGAAAAAAAACTTCCACCCCACAGTAAATAAATTTATTTTTTTTTAAAATTTCTTTTTTCAAAATCTATATAAGCCCAAATCATATTTTTCCAAATTCTGTTTGTAATTCTTGGATCAATTTTATTTTTAAGTGATTTTATTTTGATTTTTTTAAGTATCATAGATATTCTTTTTTTATCAATAATATCTTTTTTATGCTCTTTAAGCTTTAAAACTTCGTTTACCAGGTTAGTGCGTACTCTTATTAATTTTATAAGCTTATTGTCTAAATTATCTAATTTTAGTCTAACTTTTGATAATTTTCTTTTATTTAATGGCGACATTTATACAATTGGTTGTTATTTAAATTATTATATTTATAAAACATGTTTGTAAATAGTGATGTAAAAAGAAGCCCAATCACATTATGGCTCATATCAATATATTTTTTGGTTGTTTTAATGATTATTGTTGGTGGATTAACAAGATTAACCGACTCGGGTTTATCCATAACTCAATGGGAACTATTTAAAGGTATATTACCACCATTTACAAAAGCTGATTGGAATCTCTATTTTGCACAATATAAAGAAATACCAGAATTTATTTTTTTAAACAGCGATATTACTTTAAATGAATTTAAAATAATTTTTTATTGGGAATATTTCCATAGATTGTTAGGAAGATTTATAGGTTTACTTTCAA
>NZKC01000002.1 GCA_002692475.1 Candidatus Pelagibacter sp. | reverse complement strand
AATTATCAAAGTTTCTCAAAACAAAACTTGTTAATTCAAATATCAAAAAGTTTTCTGATGGCGAAATATATGTAGAAATTAATGAAAATATTAGAGGCAACAATATTTTTTTAGTTCAATCAATATCATCTCCTGCAAATGATAATCTTCTTGAAATGCTTTTATGTATTGATGCATTAAAAAGATCTTCTGCAAAAAATATTACTGCGGTTATTCCTTATTTTGGATATGCAAGGCAAGACAGGAAAGTTGTACCAAGAACATCAATTTCTGCAAAATTAGTTTCAAATCTTATTACAAAAGCAGGTGCGGACAGAGTTGTAACTGTCGATTTGCATGCTGGTCAAATTCAAGGGTTTTTTGATATCCCAGTGGATAATTTATATGCGACCCCAATATTTTATAGACATATTAAAAAAAATTTAAAATTAAATAATTTAGTTTGTGTATCACCAGATGTTGGTGGTGTAGCAAGAACAAGAGGATTAAGTAAATTGTTAAATGTAAATTTAGCAATAGTAGATAAGCGAAGACCAGCTCCAGGAAAATCTGAAGTGATGAATATTATTGGAGATATAAAAAATAAAATATGCATTATTGTTGATGATATCATTGATTCTGGAGGGACAATTGTGAATGCAGCAAAAATGCTAAAAAGTAAAGGTGCAAAAGAAATCCATGTTTATATTACTCATGGGGTACTAAGTGGAGATGCAGCGAAAAAAATTAAAAATTCACCAATAAAAAAATTAGTTATCACAGATACAATTGATAATTCTAAAAAAATAAACAATGTAAAAAACATTGAAGTACTGAGCATTTCCAATTTATTGGGTGAGGCTCTTAAAAGAATTTCAAATTCTACATCTGTTTCGGATTTGTTTAAATAATTTACTTGAGTTATTAAAAAACTTAGGTTAAAACGCCATTGTTTTTTATGAATATTATTGAAGCAAACACAAGACAAACAAAAACCAAGGGTGATCTTAATACTTTAAGAGCTAATGGTGAAATTCCTGCTGTAATATATGGTGGTAAAGATCAAAATCAAAACATTTCATTTTCAAAAAAAGTTCTAAAGACGCTAATCGATAAAGAAAATTTTCTATCAAATATTATAAATATTAAAGTTGACGGTAAGGAATTAAATGTTCTACCAAGAGAAGTAGTTTTCGATACAGTTTCTGATGATCCAATTCACGTTGATTTTTTAAGAATTGTAAAAGGTGGGAAGGTTACACTAGAAATTCCTGTAAAATTTATTAACAGTGAAAATTCACCTGGTCTTAAGAGAGGTGGTGTACTAAATATAGTTAGGAGAAAAGTTGAATTAAATTGTCCTACAGAAAATATTCCATCAGAGCTAATAGTAGATTTAGATGGTGTTGATATAGGACAAAGTTTTAAAATATCTTCAATTAAACTTCCAGAAAATGTTGTTCCGACAATTAGAGGAAGAGATTTTGTTATAGCAACTCTAGCTGCACCAACGGTAATCAAAGAACCTGAAAAACCAGCAGAGGCAGCAGAAGGTGCTGAAGGTGCTGAAGGAGAAGCTGCTAAAACAGAAGGAGCTGAAGGTGAAGCAAAGGCTGTTTCTAGTGATTCTGATAAAGCTGAGAAAAAAGATGAAGCCAAAAAAGGGGATGAAAAAAAACCTGCAGCTGAAAAAAAATAATTTCATTGAAAAATTTAACTAATTTATAATATGCTTTTATTCGTAGGCTTAGGTAACCCAACGCCAAATTCTGAAAATAATAGACACAATATCGGTTTTAAAATAATTGATGCAATTAATCAAAAGTTCGGTTTATCTAAACAAAAACCTAAATTCAAAGGTTTACTAACAACAGGAACCATTGGAGGAAAAAAGGTTTACGCAATAAAACCACTTACTTTTATGAATAACTCAGGAATCTGTATTAGAGAATTAATTGAATACTTTAAAATTGAAGCAGAGGACGTAATAGTTTTTCACGATGATTTGGATATAGATTTTGGAAAAATTAAGACAAAATTTGGTGGGTCTAGTGCGGGGCATAATGGTATAGAGTCGATTGATAAATTTATTGGTAAAGAATATTCAAGGGTTCGAATTGGTATAGGTCTGCCAAAAAATAATAATGAAGTTGCAGATCATGTTTTACAAGACTTTAATGATGAAGAAAAAGAGGAAATAGGATTAATTACAAAAAACATAACAGAGTCACTTCCAATTTTATTAGATAAAAAATTAGACTTATTTTCTAGCACCGTAAATAATAAGTAATGGGATTTAAATGTGGAATAGTAGGTTTACCAAACGTAGGTAAATCAACTTTGTTTAATGCATTAACAAATTCTAGTAAAGCACAAGCTGCAAATTTTCCTTTTTGCACAATCGAACCAAACATAGGTATGGTTCCAGTTCCAGATAAGAGACTTGATGAATTAACTAAAGTGTCATCTTCAAAAAAAAAAATTTACACAACTATTTCATTTGTAGATATAGCTGGACTAGTAAAGGGAGCATCAAAAGGAGAAGGTCTTGGAAATAAATTTTTATCACATATAAGAGAAGTAGACGCAATTATTCACATGATAAGATGTTTTGATTCTTCAGATATTCAGAATGTAAATAACTCAGTAGATCCCATTAGAGATTTAGAAATTATTGAAACTGAAATGATGTTAGCTGATTTAGAATCAATTCAAAAAAGACTTGATAAAAAAAATAAAAAAAATCTTGATAATGAACAGCAAAAAATATTAGAAANGACNGCAGATTGTATAAATAATAACAAAAATTTATCAATACTTACTGATGAGTTTGATCTCAGANCTTTAGATAAATTGGGTCTTTTATCACTTAAACCAAAAATATTTGTGTGCAATGTAGATGAAGAAAGTATTAAAAATGGAAATAAATATACATCTAATTTTATTCAAAAATTTGGAGAAAAAAATACCTTGATTATATCAGCTGATATAGAAAATCAGATAAATCAGCTTCAAGATGAAGAAAAATTAAATTACATGAAAATGATAGGTTCTGATGATACTGGTCTTAAATTAATGATAAGGAAAGGATATGATATTTTAGAATTAGATACTTTTTTTACATCCGGACCAGAGGAAACAAGAGCTTGGACAATAAAAAAAAATAGTACCGCACCAATTGCAGCAGGCCAGATTCATTCTGATTTTGAAAAAGGTTTTATCAAAGCTGAAACCATTGCCTACGAGGATTTCATAAATAATCAAGGGTGGGTTGAAGCAAAAAATAGTGGTAAAATGAGACTTGAAGGTAAAGATTATATTGTTAAAGATGGCGACGTACTAAACTTCAGATTCAATACGTGACCAAATTTTTTTCATACTGAAATAAACTAAAACTGTTAAAATAATTAAATAAATTATTGCCCTAAAACCCATCTTATGTCTTGTTTCTAAATGTGGTTCGGCTGACCACATTAAAAATGTAACTACATCTTTTGCCATTTGTTCCTCTGTTACAGGTGTACCGTCACTATATTCTATTAGATCATCCTCTAAAACTTTTGGCATTTTTATTTTATTTCCGTACATAAATTTATTGTAATATACACCCTCATCCAATGTAACTCCTGCTGGTGGATCCTCGTAACCTAATAAAACTGAATAAAGATAATCAACTCCTCCTTTTCTTGCTTTTGCAAGAACTGACATATCTGGAGGATAAGCACCTCCATTTGCAGCTTGTGCAGCTTTCTCATTAGGGTAAGGCATCGGAAATTTATCTGATAATCTTGCTGGCCTAGAAAACATTTCACCATCAGCGTTTGGACCATCTGTAACGTCAAAACTTGCTGCTATGGCTTTGACCTGTGCCTCTGAAAATTCTGGTCCACCCTTTTCCATTAAATTTCTATAACTAATATATTTCATCGAATGACATGCTGCACAGACCTCTGTATAAACCTGATAACCTCTTTGTAATGACGCCCTATCAAATTTTCCTAGTAAACCTTTAAATGTCCAATCTGTCTTCATCAGTTCGACTTTTTCTGCACTGTTAATCTTTAGTTGAATTGATAGTGATAAAAGGATTGCTAATGAGATTATTAAAACTTTTCTCACTAGTTATTCCCTAGTTTTCTCATTTTTTGCCATAGATAAATTGGAAGATCCACCTAAAACTGGTTCCGAGATACTAAATGGAAGAGGTAATGTTTTTTCTTTAAATCCTAAAAGTGGAAGTATAATTAAAAAATGCGCAAAATAATAAGCNGTTGCAACTCTAGCAATTAANAAATACAAACCTTCAGCTGGCATTGCACCTACATATCCAAGAACTAAGACATCTAAAACTAAAATCCAATAGAATTGTCTGTACAAAGGTCTAAAAACTGCTGATCTAATTTTTGAAGTATCTAACCATGGTAAAGCTGCTAATATTAAAATTGCCGATAGCATAGCTATAACACCTAACAATTTATCTGGAACAGATCTTAAAATTGCATAAAAAGGTAGCAGATACCATTCTGGTACAATATGAGCTGGCGTTACTANTGGATTGGCCTCAATATAATTATCCGCATGACCTAAAACATTGGGAGAATAAAAAACAAAAAATGCAAAAATAATCATAAACATCAGCAAAGCAAAAGTATCCTTAATTACTATATACGGATGAAACGGGACTGTGTCTTTAGATGGTTTCTTTATATCAATTCCAACTGGATTATTGTTTCCAGGTACATGTAAAGCCCAAATATGTAGGACGACTAAACCTAAAATTAAGAAAGGTATTAAATAATGCAAAGTAAAAAATCTTGTCAGAGTAGGATTATCTACTGAGTAGCCTCCCCACAGCCAAGTTACAATACCCTCTCCAACTAATGGTATTGCGCTAAAAAGATTTGTAATTACAGTTGCTCCCCAGAAACTCATTTGTCCCCAAGGTAAAACATAACCCATAAAAGCTGCTGCCATCATTAGCAAATAAATTATAATCCCAAGTATCCAAATAATTTCTCTTGGAGATTTATAAGATCCGTAAAATAATGATCTAAATATGTGAATATAAACCGCTAAAAAAAACATGGATGCACCATTTGAATGGATATATCTTATAAGCCATCCATAATTCACGTCTCTCATTATATGCTCAACGCTATCAAAAGCCATGTCAGCATGGGCAATATAATGCATAGCTAATGTTAGACCTGTTACTATTTGCGTGATTAAACAAAAAGTTAAAATACCTCCAAATGTCCACCAGTAGTTTAAATTTTTTGGTGTAGGATAATCTGTAAGATGGTTTGCCAACGACATTAATGGAAGTCTGTCATTGAACCACTTACCGAATTTTGATTTTGGGGTATAATTGTGATCGCTCATTAATNNGTTATCCTATCTTAATAGTTTTGTTATCTAAAAATTCATAATTTGGAATTGCCATGTTTGTAGGAGCAGGTCCTTTTCTAATTCTTCCAGAAGTATCATAGTGTGAACCGTGACAGGGACAAAACCAACCATTATAATCACCCTTATCATTTAAGGGTACACATCCAAGATGTGTACAAACACCTAGCATCACTAGCCACTCTGGATTTTTTGCTCTATCTTCATCTTTTTGAGGATCAGGCAAATCTTCCATCTTAACTGCCCTCGCCTCATTAATTTCCTCTTGAGTTCTTCTTTTAATAAATACTGGCTTTCCTCTCCATAAAACTGTAATTGTTTTACCTGGTTCAACTGAGCTAACATCTACCTCTGTGCTAGCTAAAGCCTTTACTGATGCATCAGGGTTCATTTGATCGATAAGCGGCCAAACAGTTGCACCNACACCCACTGCACCTACGGCATAAGTAGCCGTAAATATAAAATCTCTTCTATTTACTTTTTTATCTGACATTTATAATTATAGTTACGATTATCTAATATATGATTTCATATAATATAAAAATGAATAATTTCTACTGATACAATGACACATAAACCCATTTCAGCCTTCAAAATAGCGCTTTATGAGCCTGATATTCCACAAAATACTGCATCTATAATAAGAACTTGCTCATGCATGGGTGCTAAGCTTGAAATTATTGAGCCATGTGGTTTCTTATTAAATGATAAAAGATTTAAAAGAGTTGTAATGGACTATATGAATATTGAGGATATTAATTTTTATAAGGGCTTAGATGATTTTATAAAAGCAAAAAATGATCAAAGAATAATTTTAATGACAACTAAGGCTAATGATAAATATACTAACTTTAAATTTAGAAAAAATGATACTATCCTATTTGGTAATGAAAGTTCAGGTGTCCCTGAAAAAATACATAAATTGATTAATTATAAATTAAAAATTCCCATGTTAGAAAACAAAAGATCTTTAAATTTATCAACTTCAGTTTCAATCACAATTGCAGAATGTTTAAGGCAACTCAATTAAATGAATGAACAACTTAAAAAAAAACTAACCTCAAATTGGTTTAAAATCTTACAGGAATCGATATGTAAAGATATTGAAAAATTAGAGGGAAGGAAAAAAATTTTTAAATCAAAAAACTGGATAAGAAATAAAAAAAAAAATGAAGGTGGGGGGGAATTTAGAATTTTTGAAAATGGAAGAGTATTTGACAAAGTTGGAGTAAATTTTTCTAAAGTTTACGGAAAATTATCAAAAAAGTTTAAAAATAAAATTCCTGGAACTGGTAAAAACTCAAACTTTTGGGCATCTGGAATATCTGTGGTAATGCATATGAAAAACCCTCACGTACCCGCGATGCATTTTAATACGAGATATATATATACTTCTCATGGGTGGTTCGGAGGAGGAATGGATGTTACTCCATGTATTAAAAATAATAATTTGAAAAAAAATTTTCATCAAAAACTTAAAAAATCTTGTGACCAACATAATAAAAATTACTACAAAAAATATAAAAAGTGGTGTGATCAATATTTTTTTTTAGAACACAGAAACGAACCTAGGGGGATAGGAGGAATTTTTTTTGATTATAAAAAAAAAAATTGGTCTAAAGATTTTGATTTTGTTAGAGATGTTGGTTTAACATTTCAAAATATATATAACGATATTATAATAAAATATAAAAATAAAAAATGGACAAAAAAACAAAAAGAAATCCAGTATTTAAAACGTGGAAGATATGTTGAATTTAATCTAATTTACGATAGAGGAACAAAATTTGGATTACAAACCGGAGGTAATGTAGAGGGAATATTAATGTCACTTCCTCCAATAGCTAAGTGGAAATAATTATGGATAAAGAGCCTATNACAATACAAGGATTAGAAAAAATTAAAGAAGAACTTATATTCAGGAAAGAAAAGAAACGNCCAGAGATTGTTTCTGCTATATCTGAAGCAAGATCACATGGAGACTTAAAAGAGAATGCAGAATATCATGCTGCAAAAGAACAACAATCTCATAACGAAGGAAGAATNGAGGAAATTAANGATTTAATTGCAAGNGCTAATGTAATTGATGTAACTAAACTCACAAACGATGGTAAAGTTATTTTTGGATCAAGTGTTTATTTAATTAATCTAGATAATAATGANAAGGTTGATTATAAAATTGTGGGAAAAGACGAAGCTGATATAAAAAATAAATTAATTTATTTTAAGTCACCAATTGGAAAAGGTTTAATAGGTAAAAANAAAGGTGACTTAGTTGAAATTAANACACCAGCAGGAACTAAAAATTTTGAAGTTAAAGATGTAAAATATATTTAATATTTTACTATTTTCTTTATATCTTTTTCATTTATTTTAAAATTATTATTTATCCAATAATCTTCTAAAATTTTTAGATTTTCNCCTAATTTTTTACCTTCAGTAAAATTAAACTTTTTCATTAAATCTTCTGCTTTAATTGGAAAAACTGGAGCTTTTTTATTTTTAAAATAATGAATTAAATCAATAAATTTCTTATCNTTTTTTTTGGAAATAAAAATTTTAAAGTTTAAAATATCATTTAAACTTTGTTGGCCATACAAATAATAATACTTCCAAAGAGACTGAAAATTAATTTTAAAAGTATCCTTTTTACTGTGAAAAAAATTTTTAATATTTATNAATCTTTTTTGATCTTTTTTTGAAATATTATATTTAAAAAGAAAATAGTCTAAGTTATCTGTTTCATCTATAGTTAATAATCCTAACAAAAATATAAAATCTATATCCTTCAATTTNTCTTTTGCTAAAGGGTTTAATCTTTTAATTTTCTCGAGATTTTTAAATTGTGGAAATATAAGTTGTAATAGCTCAAATGAGTCCCTATTTAAGGACAGCTGATATAATGATTGAGAAATAAATATTTTTTTAAATTCATCTAACATTCTTTCTGAAGATACTTTAGAAACTCCATTTAAATTTTTTTTTATGTTTCTTAACGTAATAACATCATGTTCTGCTCTGCTATAATTTGAAAAAAATCTTAGATATCTTAAAATTCTTAAATAATCCTCTTTAATTCTTTTTTCTTCGTCGCCTACAAAAATAACTTTTCCATTTTCAAGATCTTTTTTTCCCTCAAACGGATCAAACAAATTTCCATTTATATCTGAATAAATTGAGTTTATTGTAAAATCTCTTCTTTCTGCATCTTTTCTCCAATCTTTAGTAAATTGAACTTTGGCATGTCTTCCATCAGTAGTTACGTCACTTCTAAGAGGTGTAATTTCATATTTCTCATCATTAATATGTGCTGTGATTGTTCCGTGGNCTTTACCAGTNTCATAAAACTTNATNTTTTTTTTTTTTAAAACTTNTTTGATCTCNTCAGGATTAAGATTNGTTGCCATATCAACATCNTCAACCTTTTCATTATTAAGGATTTTTCTAACACAACCTCCAACATATCTTATTTCTGAGTCTGTTGAGTAATCTTGAAATGCCTCAAATATTTTTTTAACACTNGAGGNCTTTTGNAAATCAAAAAACTTTGATTTTATATTATTGGAACTGGCAAANAATTTATTTAAAAAGTTAAACATATTTGGCTGGGGCGCTAGGATTCGAACCTAGGATGGCGGTACCAAAAACCGCTGCCTTACCACTTGGCTACGCCCCAAAGTTAATTTATTTTCTTTCAAAATTAAATTTTTATATAACTTTTGATAAAATGCACCAAGAATTATTTAATCTTCTTTTAAAAGTTTTCAATGCATTTTTTGCTGTTTCATTTGAATTAAAATACATCACTAAAGTAGACCCAGATCCTGTCATTCTTACAAATTCAGCTTTTTTCCAATTTATTAGCTGATTTTTTAATTGTTTAAGTTTTGGATGTGCCTTAAACGCAGAGTTTTCTAGATCATTTTTACTATTAAATATAATATTTTTACTTATGTTTTTTTTTGATTTTGAGAATTGTTTTTTAGAAAAAACTTTATTAAGAGAAAAAATTTTTCTGGTAGAACATCCAAAATTTGGCTTTACCAAAACCAAATAATACTTAAGACTTTTTTTTATTTCATATACTTTTCCATCTGAGTAATAAATTTTAGAAAGTCTATTAAGCCCCAATATTACATCTGAACCAATTTTTTGAGCAAAATTTTCAGTTTGCTTTTTGGTCAATATCTTTTCACTTTTAAAAAAACTTAAAATTGTTGCTGCATTCATTGAACCTCCACCCATCCCAGACTGTTGGGGTATATTCTTTTTTATTAAAAATTCATATTTTTTTTGCAAAAGTTTTTTTTTATCCATTAATTTTAATAATTTAGTAATTGTATTAACTTTAGGGATACCTTTTGAAAATTTGCCTATAAAAATAACTTTGTGATTTTTGGNGTCTACTTCATTAATTTTAATTTCATCAGCTAGATTAATCAATGAAACAAANGTTTCAATTGAATGTAATTTGTTTGNTTTTCTTTTACCTATCACATTTAAACTTAAATTTATTTTAGCGTATGATTTTAAATTATGAACTGTTGCTCTCAATTTTTAAACCTTTTAATAATTTGATTTTAACTTTCTCTATCATGTCGTCTTCTGTATCTTCTAAATTTAGTACACTTTCCCAATAAAATTTTGCTTGTAATTTTTTATTTAGTTTCCAAAGAATATCTCCATAATGATCGTTTATGACTGGATCATTTGGCATAAGAATAATTGCTCTCCTCATAAATTTTTCTGCTTCATCATATCTGCCTGTAAGGAAGTATCCCCACCCTACTGAATCTGTTATGTATGGATCGTTTTCATTAATTTTATTNGCAATCTCTAACATTTTAACTGCTTTGGAAATATTCATTTTTCTTTCAAGCCAAGAATAGGCAAGATAATTTAATGTGTAAGAATCATTAGGTGAAATTTTTAGAGCTAACAATAAATCTTTATCACTTTTTTTATAATTACCTAATCGTTCATTNCTTCCNCCTCTTCTAAACANTAANCCAGCATAATTATCTGAATTTTTTTCAAAATTTTCCATTAATTCTGAATATAAAATAATTGCTTTATTGTATTTTTTATAATTTTTATAAATATTAGCCATATCAAAATTAATTTTATCAGTTTTCTTTTTTATTTTTTTAAATTCNCTATCAACATAGTTAAGTGCTTGATCTTTATTTTGCATTGAGGCAATAATTTTTGTATTAGTTTTTACCTTAAACCAATAAAACATTTTATCTTCTGCAGTAAAATTATTTAAAATCTTTTTGGTCTCATCAAATTTCCCTAAATTATAATAATTTTCTACAGCTAATAATTTATTTGCTTTAAATTTATTATTTAAAAAATTTGAAACACCCAAATAAAAATTTGATTTGACCAAATCACCTTGTGTTGCATATAAATTTGAAATTAAGAAAAAAAATTCCGCTAAAAGATCCTTCTCAGATTTGCATGAAAAAATAGATGTTATTTTCTTTGTCTGATTATTAATTAACCAATCTTTTGTTTGCAGGAGAAGCAAACCACTATTTAGGGGATCTTGATTTAAAAAAAGTTTTTTTGCCTCATCCTTTTTATTCTCATGAAGTAAATAATTTGCATAAAAAAATAAATATCTTGAATAATCTATACTTGCAGAATTAATTAAATTATCAAATGAGGCATTTATAGATGTGTCATTTAGATAACATTTTAAAAAAGTATTATTTAATAAGTCTAAATTTTCAAAGTTTGATTTTTGAAAGCTCAATTTTTTATTTTTAAAAGTAGATGTATATATTTTTAAAGTATTAAAAATCGCCTTTTCATAGGGTCCTTGATTTTTAAACTTTGATAAATAATTAATATACTTTTCACTGTTCTTATATTTTTTTTTTAATATCGAATCCAAACTTAAGAGCACATACGACTCAAAAAAATATACATTTTCTTTATTTTCTAAAATTTTAATTTCTTGTATCGCTCTTTTTACTTTTTGATTAACTACCAAAGAAAAAACATACTGTTTTAAATAATTTTCATGATTTCTGAGTAATCTTTTTGAGGAATTAAAATAATTAAGTGATTGTTCATTTTCATGATTATTGAATGAGATTATAGCAGAAAGATAATTTGATAACTCACTTTTATTGAAATTATAATCTATATTTTTGGAGTTCGCCTGATTAGCGAAAAAAAAAGATATGATAATAAAGATAATTTTAAAAAATTTTGATATCATTTATTTATATGGTTAATAAAGAATTTTTAAACGAAGAGTTTTTAAAATCAATAGATTCGATCTATGAATTTAGCAATAATCCAATAAGTCGCTTGAAAATTTCATTGGAACCACATGAAATTAAATCAAAGCTTGAAAACCTCAAAATAAACATTTCACAAATTGAAAGCTGTAATTTAAAAAATAATGCCAAGAAATTAGTTTTTAATGATGGGGACTTTAACAGTAAATTGATGATTATTGGCGAAGGTCCAGACCAAAAAGATGATGAGGTAGGTAAGCCTTTTGCTGGTGATGCTGGAAGTTTATTAAATAAAATGTTTGAAGCAATAAACATTAAAAGAGAAAATATTTATATTACAAACGTTATTAATTATAGACCACCAGATGACAGGAAACCAACTATCTCGGAAATAAACAGATATTCTAAATTTTTATATGAACACATTTCTATAATTGATCCAAAAATAATAGTAATTATGGGGAGCACTGCGATGGAAACATTGGTAGGTAGTAATTATAAAATTTCAAAAGAAAGAGGTAAATGGAAAGACATAATTATTAAGGGTAAAACATATTTATCTATTATTACATTTCATCCTTCATATTTACTAAGACAGCCAGACCAAAAAAAATATTCCTGGAATGATCTTAAAGAAATCAAAAAAAAATTGGACGAATTAAATATTAGTTTTTAAAATGGTTAAAATTTTAGCTGGAGTAGATGAAGTCGGAAGAGGTAGTTTAGTCGGTCCTGTGTTTGCTGCCGCAGTAATTTTGAATAATAAGATAGATAAGAAAAAACTAAAGGACTCAAAAAGTTTATCGAAAAAAAAACGTGAAATTTTAAATAAATATATAAAACAAAATTCAAAATGGTCTATTGCATCGGCATCTCTTAAAGAAATTGAAAAACTAAATATTTTGAATGCAAGTCTTCTAGCAATGAAAAGGGCTATTCTAAAATTAAAAATAAAACCTAAAATCGTAATGGTTGATGGTAACAAAGTTCCAAAAATGAAAAACTATAATCTCAAATATGTAATNAAGGGCGACCGAAAAATCCCAGAAATTTCTGCGGCTTCAATAATTGCAAAAGTAACTCGTGATCAATTAATAAAAAAAATGTCAAAAAAATATACTGGATATTCTTGGGATAAAAATGTTGGATATGGAACAAAAAATCACCTTTCAGCTATAAAAAAACTTGGAATAACAAAACATCATAGAAAGAAATTTAAACCAATACACAATATATTGAGTCTTAAAAAATAAGTACCACTAATAGACTAGAAAAAATTCAATCTCAAGTTGACTNGGACTCTTAGCTNGAGTCTAATTAACTTTTTAAAAATGATTGAAAAAAATTTAAAAAATAAAATTATTAATGGAGATAGTCTTAAAGAATTAAAAAAAATTCCAGACGAAAGTTTTGATCTGGTTTTTGCAGATCCNCCCTATAATTTACAATTAAGGAATAACTTAACCAGACCCGACAGATCAAAGGTNAACGCTGTAAACGATAAATGGGATCAATTTGAAAGTTTTAAAAAATATGATGATTTTACATTTGCATGGCTTAATGAATGTAAAAGAATTTTAAAAAAAAACGGTGCAATTTGGGTAATTGGTAGTTATCATAATATTTTTAGGGTTGGTACNGCAATTCAAAATTTGGGTTTCTGGATACTAAATGATGTTATATGGAATAAAAAAAATCCAATGCCAAATTTTAGAGGAACACGTTTTACCAATGCACATGAAACATTAATTTGGGCCTCTAAATCAGAAAAATCAAAATATACTTTTAATTATCAATCATTAAAATGTTTAAATGATGATCTTCAAATGAGATCTAATTGGGATTTACCAATTTGCAATGGTTCCGAGAGATTAAAAAAAAATGGAAAAAAAATTCACTCTACTCAAAAACCTGAAGCTTTGTTNCATAGAATTTTATTAGCAACTTCTAATAAAAACGATTTCATTTTAGATCCTTTTTTAGGTTCAGGAACATCAGCTGCTGTTTCAAAAAAATTAGGAAGAAACTATTATGGCATAGAAAAAGACAAAATCTATTGTAAAGCNGCTGAGCAAAGATTAAATGAAACAAAAACNATCAAAGATGATTATTTAGATACTCTTGAAAANAATAGATCTAAACCTAGAATACCTTTTGGCTCCCTGGTCGAACTGGGAATAATCAAACCCGGTACAACCATTTTTGATAATAAAAAGAAAATTAGTGCAAAAATTATGGTTGATGGAAGTATTAAACACGCTCAAACAGAAGGATCAATTCATAAAGTAGCAGCTACAATTTTAGGTGCTGAAAGTTGTAATGGATGGACCTACTGGCATTGCGAAGTTGGCAGCAATATAGTTCCAATAGATAGTTTAAGACAGAAATTTCTAAATAAAGGTTATTTGTAAATTTTACCAAGATAAGTTTCTAAAAATTTTTCATTTTTAACTAGTTTTTTTAGAAGATAATTTCTAAAGAAAATTGTAAGTGGATTAGATAAATGAAATGCAAACTGATTTAATTTTGATCTATTATTAATCATTTTTGTTTTATTTAATCGATTATTTAAAAAATTAGCCTCTGTGTTATTTTTAATATTTTCAAATAATTCATATGCGCCCTCTATTGATTGCGATGCACCTTGAGCAAACGATGGTGGAAAAGCAAAAAACGCATCACCTATCAAATGAATATTTTTAGTTTGTAATTTATAATAATTATCACTTACAAAAACTGGAAAAATTCTTATTGCCTCAAGATTATTGATAATATCATTCATTGCAGGAGGCATTTTTTCTAAAATATTTTTAATAAATGTATCCTTAGTAAATAAAGAGTAATTTTTTTGATCTTCAGTAGTCATCTTATATTTCATTATGGCTATAAAATTTAAATCACCATTTGTATTAATTGGATAAATCACAAAATGAAAATTTGAATATAAAAATAAAGAGATGTTTTTATCACTTATATAATTTGGTACTTTATTTAATGAGCCTCTAATTGCTAACGTGTTATTGTATTTTGGTTGTATCTTGCTTTTTGAAATAAGACTTTTGCTTTTTGAAAAAACTCCATCAGAAATAATTAAGTGGTCATACTCAGATTTTTTATTGTTTTCAAAAGTAAGTTTTATTTTTTGATTATATTGATCTATTTTTGAAATTTTACTTCCTGTAATTATGTGATCTCCTAAATCCTTTATTAAAAAATTGATTAAGACGGATCTTTTTAAAGTTGTATACCTGCGGTCTTCTGAATTAAATTTTGATATTTCTAACTCACATATTTTTTTTTTCTCATTGATTGAATAGATATCCAAGTTTTCAGGATTAAATTTTTTATTAGAATCTAATTTGTTAAATCCAATTTCATTCAATAGTTTAATGCTGTTAACTGATAATTGAATTCCGTATCCTTCTTCAAGGTTAATAACATTATTCTTCTCGTAAATAGTGAAATGATAATAGGGATTTTTTTTAAAAAGATTTGCTATAAATAATCCAGAAATCCCAGCTCCTATAATTGCAATTCTTTTCATTAATTATTTTCTAAATATGTTACAATTTTTTTCGTAAATGTTGGCAAAATATAATTATCTAGTTTTTTTTGATCAATCCAGTTAGAAGATGGAAANTCTTTATAATTTTTTAAATATTTAATTTTAATATTCATATTCATATTAGAAATTTTAAAATTCAGATTTTCATTAAATTTTTTGGGTTTAGCAACCTCTTCCATGGGGAANATTTTTAGATTTTTTAAAAAATTAAATTTAGTATTCTTAATAAGAAGATACCTTCTATCTCTCTTATAAACTTTAAGAATAAAATATTTATTTATATTTTTTTTGTTTTTCTTTGTTAATTCAAAATCCTTTTTTTTAAAAGATATGCATTTTTTTTGGATTGGACATTGGTTGCACAAAGGTGTAGCAGGTTTACAAATTAAAGCACCTATCTCCATGAGAGCCTGGGCATAATCACTAGATCTTTTACATGTTCCAAAAATAGATTTTTTTTGATCAAGTTTATCTTTTTTAATTTCACTCTCTTTTTTCAAATATAGNTATCTTTTTAAAACTCTCTCTATATTTCCATCTAATGGAATATAAGGCTGATTAAAAGCAATAGCTAGAATTGCNCTTGCAGTATAGTTTCCAACGCCNGGTAATGCTTTTAAATCATCAAAATTNTTTGGNATATCTCCTTTNTGNTTTTTAATTATAATTTGTGATGTTTTTTTTAGANTTCTAGCTCTAGAGTAATAACCNANNCCTTGCCAACATTTCATTAATTTTTTATCACTNACTTTAGNTANTTTTTTTAAATTTGGAATTATTCTTATAAAATTTTTAAAGTAAGGAATCACAGTCTTAACTTGTGTTTGTTGCAACATAAATTCACTCACAAGTATAAAATATTGTTTTTGTTTTTTTGAATGATGGGTTCTCCATGGTAAGTTTCTTTTATTATTATCATACCAATAGAGAATTTTTTTTGATAAGATGTCTTTCTTCATATGAAATTAAAATCTTATAGTAAGCAACGAATGAGATCTGTTCAAGGTCTAAGATCTTTTAAAGATACATTGCCTGTAAAAGTAAGAGGAATTATTAAAAAAAAAGGACGCATTTACTCTGGGTTGCTAGATAACTGGAGAAGTATTGTTGGAGATGATTTGTTTAAAATTTGCTATCCAAAATCTTTTAAGAGTGAGAACAGATTTAGAGGAAGTCTTTTAGAAATAATGGTTAAAAGAGGACACGAAGTAGATATGGAATATTCAAAAAAACAAGTGGTTGANAGGGTAAATAATTTTTTTAANCAAAACGTTTTAAANANTATCAAACTAATAACTTTTGAAGATAATAACGANAAATTTGAANTAAAAATNAAAANAANGGCGACAAATAGCNAATATACAAAAAAAATCTCTAGTATAAAAAATGATAAGATTAAAANNTCNTTGCTTGAAATGAGTAAATATTTCAAAAAAATATGAAAAAAATANTATTTAAAATTTTAATACTTATATCTTTATCTACCTTTTGTAATGCTTCAGAAATTAAAAATATTACAGAAGGAAATATTGATGCTAAGATAAAAATAATTGTATATGAGTCACTCACATGTAGTCATTGTGCAGATTTTCATAAAAATGTTTATCCTGAGCTTAAAAGTGAGTTTGTAGACTCTGGCTTGGTATTAATTGAATTTAGGAACTTCCCGCTCGATATGGCAGCTTTTAATGCATCTAAAATTGCTCATTGTAAAAACGATGGAAATTCTGAGATTCTACATTTTTTGTATAATAATCAAAACGAATGGGCCAAAGGCAAAGATTTAGAAGAATTAAATAAAAACTTACTTAATGTTATAGAATTGAAAAATTTTAATATTAATTTTGATGAATGTTTAAAAAATAAAGAGATTGAGGATCATATTCTTTCTGATCGAATCGATGGAGTTAAAAAATTTCAAATAAATGCAACTCCTACTATTATTATAAACAACGAAAAATTTGAAGAAAGCCTTACATTTAAAAATTTAAAAAAATATCTCCAAAAAATGATATAATCATTTTATGGAGTTTAAAAAAATTCAATTAAATGGTTTTAAATCATTTGCTGAAAAAACTACATTTATTATAGATGATGGTTTAACTGGAATTGTTGGACCTAACGGATGTGGAAAATCAAATATAGTAGAGTCTTTAAGGTGGTGTATGGGAGAAACCTCTGCAAAAAGTATGCGGGGCTCAGGAATGGAAGATGTAATATTTTCTGGAACTTCGAACAAACCTTCAAAAAATATTGCTGAAGTAATAATTAATATCACAAATGAAAGTAAAGATGGTCCAATTCAATATAAAAATTTAGAGAATATTGAAATAAAAAGAAAGATAGAAAAGGACAAAGGTTCAAAATTTTATATAAACGAAAAAGAAGTAAGGGCAAAGGATGCTCAAATGTTTTTTGCTGATCTATCCACCGGGGCACATTCACCATCTATTATTAGTCAGGGAAGAATAGGAGCCTTAGTAACTGCAAAACCTACAGATAGAAGAGCGGTTCTAGAGGAGGCAGCAGGTATTGCGGGACTACACGTTAGACGACATGAAGCGGAATTAAGACTGGGAGCAGCAGAAAATAACTTAAAAAGAGCTGATGAACTAAGAAGGCAGCAAGAAAAACAATTAATGAACCTACAAAAACAAGCTGAAGAAGCTACAAAATATAAAATCATATCAGAAGAAATAAAAAAAATTGAAGCAGGATTATACTATCTAAGGCTGAAAGATATTGATCAAGAAATAAAATTAGAAAATGAGATTAATAATGATGCTGACAAAGAAGTTCAAAATTTTAATAATAAAATAGCAGAAATTGAAAAAAAAATTCAAGAAGAGACAGATAAAGTAAATCCTATTAGAGATAAAAATTACGAAAATTTATCCAAAATTCAAAGACTAAATTTAGAACTTAAAAGTTTAGATGACGAAAATGATAGGATAAAAGATGAAATTGAAAGTATTAAAAATTCTCTTAAAACAATTGATGAGGACACTGATAGAGAAAAAAGTATAATTATTGACGCAAATTCTAACGAAAAAAGACTAAAGGAAGAAAAACAGGATTTAATAGACATAGATTCGAAATATTATGAAACAGAAAAACAATCTAATAATGATTTAGATATTGCAAAAAATAATTTAAAAGAAGAGCAAGAAAAAGTNGATTTCTTATTAAGTAATTTTAGTTCAGAAAGTTTAAAAAAAAACATTCATACAATTAATGAAATAAGGTCAAATATTGATAAAATTATTCAATTGGTAAATTCTAATAATAGTTCTGATGCTTTAATTATNCTTGATACTTGTAAAACAACATTAAATTATCTTGTACAAACAATTAATGAAAATGAAGACCATAAAAAAATATCTGATATAGGTTCAAAAAACGAAACTATAAAAAACCTTCAAGAAGTATATGCNGATAACTACAGTAAAAATCAAAATCTTAAAAAAGAGTCTATTAAACGAAATGAAAGAATAAAAACTATAGATAAAGAAATAAATAGTTGGAAAAATCTATTATCTAATTCTGAGAAAATGGTTAATGAACTCAATGATAGAAAGCAAAAGCTGGATACAAAATTAAACGAACTAGAAAAACAACCACAATCACAAGCAGAAAAAAAAGGNCAAATTTCTGAAAATTTACGATTATCTGAAAAAGAAAAAAGNGAAAATGAAACNTTAATTGAAAAAGTTGATTTCGAAATTTCTAATTTAAGAGATGAGTTAAATAAAACAAAAGAAAGTTCAATCGAAACTAGAGAGAGAAAAGCCAGTTCAAGTGCAACCGTTGAAGGTTTAAATAAAAGAAAAAATGATTTATTGGAACGAATAGATACAGAGCTCAATTTAAATGAAAACAACATTCTTGAATTTTCTAATCTAGAAAAAGAAGATGAATTTCCAGATGCTGTTTCACAAGAAGAAGTGTTGGATGCAAAAAAAAGAGAAAGAGAGAAGCTAGGATCAGTCAATTTAAGAGCTGACGAAGAAACTACAAAATATGAAGTAGAAATTAAAAAAATGGAAACAGATAGACAAGATCTTGTTCAAGCAATTTCAAAATTAAAAGAAAGTATAAATGAATTAAATCAAAAAGGCCGGGAAAGGCTTTTGGAAGCATTTGAAAGGGTAAATAGAAAGTTTGGAGAAGTTTATACTAAGCTTTTTAATGGCGGAAACGCAAAACTTGAACTAATAGACTCTGATGATCCTCTNGAAGCGGGTCTTGAAATGCTTGTTAGTCCTCCTGGAAAAAGACTTCAATCAATCACCCTTTTATCTGGTGGTGAACAAGCTTTAACTGCTTTATCTTTAATCTTTGCAGTTTTTTTATCAAACCCCTCTCCAATATGTGTTTTAGATGAAGTGGATGCACCACTTGATGACGCTAATGTAACAAGATTTTGTAATTTATTAGAAGAATTAACTAAGATAACACAAACTAGATTTATCATTGTAACNCATCATGCTTTAACGATGTCAAAAATGAATAAGTTGTACGGNGTCACGATGCCTGAAAAAGGAATAAGTCAGTTAGTTGCTGTAGATTTACAAAAAGCTGAGAGCATGGTTGCCTAAATATAAGAAATGTCCGAAAAAAAATTCAAAACTCGCCTAGAAATTGCAAAAAAGAAGTTTGCTAATAAAAATAATGAAAACTCTGTAAATAAATCATCTGTTTTGGGTGCAGCTTTTAAAATGAGCACTGAATTTGTAGCCGCAGTTGCAGTTGGGACTATTATTGGGTTTATTTTTGACAATTGGTTTGGTACTAAACCTTGGTTAATTTTAATATTTTTTTTTGTAGGTGTTGTGGCGGGAATTTTAAACGTAGTAAAATCTGCAAAAAATATGCAAATAAAGTAAACTTATGGCTACAAACCCAATGCACCAGTTCGAAGTTTATCGGATTGGCCCTGAGATAAAAATAAATCACATTGATATATCGTTTACAAATGCTAGTTTATTTATGATTATTAGTTCTATTGCAATACTATTAGTATTTAACTTAGGATCGTCAAAAAAAAGTATTATTCCAAATAAAATTCAATTAATAGCGGAACTAAGCTATTCATTTATATCAAAAATGATAAGTGATACCGCGGGTACAAAAGGAAAGCCTTACTTTAATTTAATATTCTCTTTATTTATGTTTGTACTTTTTTGCAATATGCTTGGGATGCTACCCTATTCTTTCACTGTCACTAGTCATATAATTGTTACTTTTGTTCTTGCAGCTTTTATCTTTATTGGGGTTACTATTATTGGTTTTATAAAACACGGCTTAGGATATTTAAAACTTTTTGTACCAAGTGGCGTACCACTAATTTTATTGCCTCTTATTGTGGTGATAGAAGTCATATCTTATTTGAGTAGACCAGTAAGTTTATCAGTTCGTTTGTTTGCNAATATGATGGCTGGACACACTATGATGAAAGTTTTTGGAGGTTTTGTGATAAGCCTTGGTATAGTTGGTGGATGGCTTCCACTAAGTTTTTCAGTTGCATTAACTGGTTTGGAGATCTTAGTTGCTTTTCTTCAAGCATATGTTTTTGCAATTTTAACATGCATCTATTTAAATGATGCATTAAATTTACACCATTAAACAATAGGAGGTATAATGGAACTAGAAGCAGCAAAAATGATTGGAGCAGGTTTAGCGGCTATTGCTCTAGCAGGCGCAGGAGTTGGAATAGGAATTATTTTTGGTAATTACCTTTCGGGCGCAATGAGAAATCCATCTGCAGCTCAAAAACAATTTCCTAATCTACTTTTAGGATTTGCTTTGGCAGAAGCAACAGGGTTGTTCGGATTAGTAGTTGCATTAATAATTTTATTTGCATTTTAATTAATGCAAAGAAAGATTGTTTTATTAACGTTCGTATTTAGCACTTTAACTTTTTGGAATGGTTATAGTGCTGAGAGCGGTGGTATGCCTCAATTAAATCCAGAGTTTTGGATTTCCCAAATCTTTTGGTTAATTATTTCTTTTGGAATCTTATTTGTAATATTATCAAAATTTATTCTTCCAAAAATTAGAAATAATATCGAGCTTCGAAAATCTCAAATACTTGATAATATTGAAACTGCAGAAAAGCAAAAAGTTGAGAGTGAGAATAAATTAAAGGATTACGAAAATTTAATTTTAAATAGTAAAAATGAAGCTAAAAATTACTTTAATGATGCAAGAAAAAAAATAATTGAAGATATAAATAAAAAAAGATTATTATTAGAAGACGATTTAAATAAGGAAATTGAGAGAACAGAAAAAGAAGTTATTGATCTAATTGATAAAGCTCCCGAAAAAATTAATAGNATAGCAATTGAAACATCATCAGATTTAATGAAACTACTCATTGGTGAGGATGTGAATAACAGCAGTATTTCAGCAATAGTTGAAGATTTATCAAAAAAAAATAAATTAAAATACTATGGAAATTGATTCTACATTTTGGGTAGCGGTATCTTTTATTATTTTTATATTAGGACTNATTTATTTANAGGTTCCTAACAAAATAAATGAGCTTTTAAATAAAATGATATTTGATATTAAAAGTGAAATAGACGAAAGTGAAAAATTAAGAAGTGAGTCTAAAATTATCTTAGATAATGCTCAAAATAAATTAGATAGTGCAAAAAAAGAAACTCAAAAAATTAAGGATCAAGCAAAAAAAGATAGCGAAAACCTTATAATTGAAATGAATGAGAAATTTCACAAATTAGCAGAAATTAAAAAAAATTTAGCCCAAACTAAAATCTCTCAAATGAAAAATAATGCAATTAAAGATATTAAAAATACTTCAGCAAAAATAGCAATAGATGCGGTGAAAAAGATTTTATCAACTTCAGTTGATAAGTCTAAACTAGAGAATTTATTTGATAAAGACTTAAAAGAAGCAAAGGTCTTATTTAAAAAAATAAATTCTTAAGATAATTTCGTTACTTTTTAAAAAAATAATATAAATTATAAAGATGAATTCGATTGTTATTGGCTCTGGTTTTGGGGGTATAGCTGCCGCCCTT
>NZKC01000045.1 GCA_002692475.1 Candidatus Pelagibacter sp. | reverse complement strand
ATTGGAAAAAAGGTCAACATATATCGACAGAGGTTTAGATACTCCTATTGCATATGCTAATTGAATTAAACATTTGTCTGCAATTTTTGATGCTACAATATTTTTAGCAAGATACCTTGAAGCATAAGCGGCAGATCTATCAACTTTAGTTGGATCTTTGCCCGAAAATGCACCACCACCATGGGGTGCTGCCCCGCCATAAGTATCTACAATTATCTTTCTTCCTGTTAAGCCACTATCTCCATCTGGTCCACCTATAACAAAGTTACCAGTAGGATTTATATAAATCTCTTTTTCATCAAGATTTCCTAATAAATTTTTTGGAATTGATTTCTCAATATATGGCATACAAAGCTCTTTGACTTTTGCTAAGTTAACATCTTTAGAATGCTGTGTAGAGATCACTACTGATTTTACATCTGTTGGAACACCATCTTTATACTCGATAGTAATTTGACTTTTTGAGTCTGGCTCTATTCCTTTTAATTTTCCAGATTTTCTATCCTCGGCCATCAATCTTAAAATTCTATGCGAGAAATGAATTGGAGCAGGCATAAGTACATCGGTTTCGTTACATGCATAACCAAACATTATTCCCTGATCTCCAGCTCCTTCATCTTTATTTCCTGATGAGTCAACACCCATTGCAATATCAGCTGATTGAGAATGTAAGTGACTTTCAATCTTAGTTGCTTCTTTATAAGTAAAACCCTCCTGATCATAACCAATATCCTTGATACAATCTCTAACTTTAGAAATTAACTCGTCTTTATTAATATCAGGTCCTCTTGTTTCTCCTGCTAAAACAACCTTATTTGTAGTAGTTAATGTTTCGCAAGCTACTCTTGCTTGGGGTTCCATTCCTAGATATGTGTCTACAACCATATCTGAAATTCTGTCACATACTTTATCTGGGTGTCCTTCTGAAACCGACTCACTCGTAAATAAATAATTTTTTTTCATTTTATCTCCCTGTTCTTTTTAAAAAAAAAATTAAACTAATATAAATCACAACTAAATAAAAGAATATATTGTTACGTCCATATGATGAAAAAATTGTTAATTTGTTGAGCTTTTCTAATTTTTTTGTAATCAATACACCACCTTCGGTTGACTCATGAATTTTTATCACTTTTCCCTTAGGACCAATGATTGCAGAAATTCCATTATTAGAAGATCTAATTACACTTTTTCCTTCCTCTATTGCTCTAAAAATTGANTGAGTAAAGTGTTGAGANGGACCAATTGATTTTCCAAACCATCCATCTTCTGAAATNTTTATTATTAAATTAAAGTTATTCGTTTTTGATAATTTTCCTGAATAAATAATCTCATAACAAATTAGCGGTAAAATATTTAAATTAAAACCATTATTTTTTATTTTTATTATATCTCTATCAATCCCTCTTGAAAAAGATTGATAGTTATATGCTACACTTCTTAATCCAATTTTACTTAATAAAGATTCCAAAGGTAAAAATTCTCCAAAAGGAACAAGTTTATTTTTGTAGTAAAGTGACTTTAAATTTAACTGATTATCAAATAAAGCTAATGAATTGTNTATCTTATTTTGCTCATCTAAAACTAAATCATTAATTCCAATTATAATAAGATGTTTATCACTAAATACTTCAAATAAATCTTTATACTTTGATATGTCATTCAAATAAGTAGAGGTTATAACTCCCTCAGGCCATATGAATATTGTTGGCACATCTTTATCTGGATTACTTAAACCTATGAGTTGATTTATTATATCTTCTTCATTATCAAAATTATAAAATCTGTTTATTTCAACTTTTGAAGAAATAGTTTTTATTAAACCCCCTTGATCAAAACTAGATACNATACTTGCATCTTTTAACCTTNAGNTTCCTATTAAAAANAAAGATAANAAAATAATAAAAAGAAATGATGAANNAATCANCTCANATNTNGTTTTATNTAAAAATAGAATAGANGGNAGNAAAAAAAAATTTATACAAAGNAAATTTAATCCATAAGTCCCAAATACAGATAACATTTGNATAAATAATAAATTTTCAGANAAAGAATANATAAATANATTCCAAGGNAANCCAGTCAATANAAAACCTCTAATNAATTCAAAAAAAGCTAAAAGAAGTGAAAAANTTAAAATTAAAATTAAATTATTTAATTTTAAAAAATAGGATAATAAAAAAACTGGTANAGCAATAAANAAGGNAAGAAAAGATGGAATTAAAATTATAGAAATTGGTATTAAAACTTNAAGTTGAGNNTCNAATGTNANAGAAATTGATATCCANTATAAACTAGACANAAAATAACCAAAACCAAATAACCATCCATANAAAAAATAATTTCTCTTNGAAAAANTTTTATTTTTAATAAGGAAAATNAATAAGAAACNTAATGTNAANAAATTAANATAAAAAAAATTATANGGAGGNAGNCTCAAAGAGCTTATNGATCCCAATAAAAAAATAANTAAAAANGAAATTTTTTTATATTTTAATAATTTTATCAATTTTTCTTTCTACAAAGTTAAATATTCTCTCTTCTTCTTTAAACATATTAATAAAATCTTTTTCTTTAATATGATCATAACCTAATAAATGAAGAAATCCGTGTATAAATATTTTGATAACTTTTTTTTTAAAATTCAAATTATTAATCGATCTTGGATTATTCATATACTGATAGCTTATTATTACATCTCCAAGATAAAAATTATTTTTACTTATTTCCTTGTTTAAAGGAAATGAAAGTACATCAGTTGATTTATTTTTTTTTCTAAATTTTTTATTTAGTATTTTTATTTTTTTATTATTAGATAGTAATAAAGAAAAGGCTTTATTTTTAGTTTTAAAATTATATTTTTTTGGGAATAATTTTAAAATTGCTTGGAAGAAAGCTTTTGGTCTTTTAATTTTATTTTTCCACTGAAGTTCATCAACAACAACATCAATTTTAATCATTGTTATGATCTGAATAGGCTTTTACAATTTTCGAAACTAATGGATGTCTTACTACATCAGTGTGGTCAAAATCTACGACCGTTATTTCCTTTAAATGTTGTAAAAGTTTCTTAGATCTATTTAATCCTGACAAAGATTTATTAGGTAAATCAATTTGGGAAGGGTCTCCATTAATTACTATCTTAGAATTCTCTCCTATACGGGTAAGAAACATTTTTATTTGTGTATCAGTGGCATTTTGAGCTTCATCTAATATTGCAAATGAATTTTTCAGAGTTCTACCTCTCATAAATGCAAGTGGAGCAATTTCAATATCACCGACTTCAATTTTTTTTTGTATTTTTTCAAAATCTAACAAATCATAAAGTGAGTCATATAATGGACGCAAATAAGGATCTACTTTTTCCCTCATGTCTCCTGGTAAAAAACCAAGTCTCTCACCAGCTTCTACTGCTGGTCTAGAAAGTATTATTCTTTCAATTTTTTTTTCAAGAAGCATCGTTAGAGCTACAGCAACAGATAAAAAAGTTTTTCCAGTTCCCGCAGGTCCAGCTGAGATAATTATATCGCTGTTGCGTAATGCCGAAACATATTCTTTTTGCTTTTCAGATCTCGGTATAACAGATTTTTTTGGTGTCTTAATGATATACTCAATTTTTTTATTTAGACTATTATTTTCGTCTATCATAAATTTACTCACTGATGATACTATATCCTTTTTTTCAATCGATCCATTAATTATAAACTGGTCACATAAAAATTGAATAGCATTTTTAATGATTTGATTTTTTTTATTATTACTTTTTATTATTATTGAGTTACCTCGAAAATAAATGCTTGTATCAGTAAGATTTTCAAGCTCTTTAAGGTTTTTGTTAAACTCTCCTACAACACCCATTAAAAGCTCATTATTTGGGAAAATTATACTAATTGAGTTATTATCAGAATAAACAAATTTAAGATCTGTATTTATTTTTTTTTTTGGTATTATTCAATTCTATGCTGCCTCAGTTTCATTAATATTTATTTCTCCAAATAAACTATTTTGATTACTGTTTATTATCTTAACTGACACTACTTTTCCAACTAAATTTTTATTACCTTTAAATATCACAGATGTCATATATTCATTTCTTCCAAATAGATTTTTTTTATCTTTCATAACATTTTCAACTAATACATCTATATATTTATTTTCAAAACTTTTATTTTTTAATTTTTGGTTATTAAATAATAATGTTTGGAGTTGTTTTAATCTTTCTTTAGATAATTTTTCATCTATTTGTTTATAATTTGACGCTGTTGTTCCTGGTCTTGGACTAAATATAAATGAATAAGAATTGAAAAATTTTAGATGCTTTACTAGATAAAGTGTTTCCTCAAAATCCTTTTCAGTTTCTCCTGGATAACCAATTATAAAGTCGCTTGAAAATTCAATGTTTTTATTTATTTTTTTTAACTTTTCATATGTTGCTAAGTAATCTTCTACTTTATGTTTTCTATTCATAAGTTTTAAAATTTTATTTGATCCAGATTGAATGGGTAAGTGAATCAGGGGCATTAATTTTTTAGAATTTGCATAACATTCTATTAGATCATCACTCATATCTTTTGGGTGAGAAGTAATATATCTAATTCTCTTTAGCTCTTTAATTTCCTCCAGTGATATTATTAAATCTGATAATTTAAATTGCTTACCCTTCTCGTTGCTACAGTATGCATTTACATTTTGACCTAAAAGTATAATTTCCCTAGATCCTTTTTCCACCAAATTTTTCGCTTCACTAATAATTTGATTAAATGGTCTTGAGTATTCTGGACCTCTTGTATACGGGACTACACAAAAATGACAAAACTTGTCACAACCTTCTTGAATTGTAATAAATGACGAAACATTGCTTAAATTATTTTTAATTTTACTTAAATACTCAAACTTAGTTTCAGATTCAAAGTCAGTAACTTCAAACCTTGATTTATTTTTTTTAAAGTTTTCAATAGTACTATTAAGTTTATGATAAGATTGGGGTCCAATTACAAAGTCAATATATGGTTCTCTTTTTAACATTTCTGTGTTTTCAGCTTGCGCTACACATCCAGCTATAATTACGATTGGTTTTTTTTTACCCTCAAAGGTTTGCTTAACTCTCCCAATCTCATGATAAACTTTCTCTTTTGCTCTATCTCGAATATGGCAAGTATTTAGAATAAAACAATCAGTCTCATCTAAAAATGAGGTTTTAACAAAACCAATTTTTTTTACTGTATCTAAGATACGATTTGAATCATACTCATTCATTTGACAGCCAAAAGTTTTGATAAATACTTTTTTTACCATCAATTATTTTTTTTTCTTAACTCCATAGAGTTCAAGCTTATGATCNACTAAATCGTAGCCATATTTTTCNGCTACCTTTTTTTGAAGTTCTTCAATTTCATTATCAACAAATTCAATAATCTCNCCAGTTTTTACATCAATTAAATGATCATGATGACTTTCTCTCATCTCTTCATATCTGGCTTTACCACCTTTNAAATCATGTTTAGCTAAAATTCCAGACTCCTCAAATAATTTTACAGTTCTGTATACTGTTGCAATGCTAATTTTTGGATCTATTTTGGATACTCTATTATAAAGTTCATCAACATCAGGATGGTCGGACTCTCCATATGTATCTTTAGATTCTGAAATTACTCTAGCAATAATTTTTCTTTGCTCTGTAAGCTTAACACCCTTATCTAAACATCTTTTTTCTATTGTTTCTGACATACNNCAATTTAACTCTAATAGAGTGGATTAATCAAATTTTTTTTAATTTTATATTTTCTACATAAATTTGGCAAATTTTTCCAATTATTCAATTTTTTTATATTTTCCTTTGTAAAATCTGAAAAACTAAAACAAAAATAATCAATATTTTTTACTAAATGGATACCCTTTACAATAGACAAGGAGTTTCTTATTCCAGCAAAACTTCCAGGTCCTCTATTAACGTAAATTTCATTCAATTGATCTAAAGATATTTTATTTTTCTTTAAAAAATTATTAATTAAAATTGTAATTTTGTCAAAATTACTTTTACTATTTTCCTTACTACTAGTATAAATATTTTTATTACTTATTATGATTAGTAAAATATTTTCTGCTGTAGCATCAATTATTAATCTTTTCATTTTTTTAATATTTACAGTGAACTCTATTGCAGAGGAAAAAAATAGTAAATATTTTAATAATGAACTTGGAACACTTTCTCTNATGTACCATAGATTTGATGAAAATAAATATCCCTCTACAAATATAAAAATGGACATTTTTAAAAATCACATTCAGATTATAAAGGAAAAAAATTACCAATTTGAGGATCCAGACAATTTTCAAAAAAATTTTGAAAGTCCCAAAAATGAAAAAAAAATCTTAATTACTATAGACGATGCTTTTTCATCATTTTATGAAAAAGCATGGCCCTTTTTAAAAAAAAACAAAATCCCTTTTATTCTGTTCGTTTCTACTGAACCAGTAGGTAAGAATGGTTATATGACCTGGAAGCAAATTAAAGAGGTTGAAAAAGAAAAATTTGCTTATATTGGAAACCATTCACACTCACATGAATATTTATTAGATTTAAATTTTCAGGATTTTAAAAAGGATATTGATAAATCCATAAAAATTTTTAAAAACGAATTGGGGTATAGTCCTATTTACTACTCACATCCTTTTGGAGAGTATAGTCAAAAGCAAATAGAATTTTTAAAGAAAAAATTCAAATTTGCNTTTGGTCAGCATTCTGGTGTTATTGATGTAAACAAAGACAAATATCAACTACCAAGATTTCCAATAAATGAAAAATATGGCGATTTAGATAGATTTAAATTTGTGGTTGACCTATTGCCTCTACAATATAAGAGNATAGAACCTGTTGATATGTATATAACTCAAAATAATCCTCCAAAGTTAATTATAGAGTTTTTTGAAAACCAAAAAAATATTAAAAAAATTAATTGTTTTTCGGACGAAGGTAATAAATGGGATAAGTCTAATATAGTTTTTACTGATCGAAAACTTCAGGTTAATTTTAGAGATAAGTTTTTATTCAGAAGAGGAAGAGTTAATTGCTCACTTAATGACAATGGTTGGCATTGGTTTGGAATTCAATTTTCTGTTAAAGAAATTAAATAAGATTTTTTAGTTTTATACTAGTTGGAAGAAGTTTCACTTTATCAAAATCCTGTAAAGAATTTTGTTCAATTATTTTTTTAATTATTTTAGTATATTCCACACCTGTGGCAGCATATTTATCTAGATGATCTGCTAATTCAAGACTATCTAATTTTTGGTCTCTATCCCTCATCAATGCTCTAGCTTGCCTAAATTTTCTATAACTATTATGNGTATTTAAGTTTCTTTGNTATGCTCTGACAGATGCCTTNAATACTTTAAATTTCATTACTTTGTGAGATCCATCACTTGAATNNGCTCCNGCTGGTTTTATNCCNTCTCCNGAAAANGTCCATTGNCCAAATAATGCATTTCCNTCNATTGCAAACCTTGANGTCCCCCATCCAGTTTCNTTTGCCGCTTGTGCCAANGCTAAAGAAACAGGGACTTCNTCCATTCTAATTTTTAATGTAGATAAATCTTTGTTNACTACTCCATATTGTTTAAATTTNGAATTTANCCANCTAATTTCAGGATTAGAATTGTTATTTTTATTTAGAATTGTAAATAGCTTAATTCTGTCTAATTTTATTCTGTTATTTTCTTCAAGAACCAGGGGTAAAATAATCTCTAAAAATAGTTTTTTCTTTTCTTTTGTATTTTGAATTTTTCTAATTTCCTCTGGCAGTAAAGATAATTTAATCGGTTTTACTAATTTTGATTTTCTTATATCGTCAAGATCATACTCAGTATCCTTAAATAATTCCTTAACAGTAGATGCACTTAATCTAACTGTATCAGTGGGCATTTCATCAAACGAAAAGATNTCTTCAAATAAATTTTTTGTATCTAAAATTTGATCAATATTATCCTCTTTTAGCGGTTTTCCATCTAAAACTTTTTGAAAATCTAGTTTTGAACTATTTTCAACTGTTTTATTTACTATTTCGAGATCTTTTTTAATATCTACTGAGAGGGGNAAAAGGAAAAAAATTAAAATTAAAATTAAGCCACTTNCAAATGTATAATATAAACTTTTAAGTTCATTAAAATAAAAAAAATTTCTCNTTTTTTTTAAAACAAAACCTTTATCACTAATAATCTTTGATAATTGTTTAAAATTTAATTTTGTATTTTTTAATATTTTAATATTAATTTTAGATTTATTAAACATTTTGATTTTAGATTGCCTCAACTTGTTTAACATCTGGAATGTAATGCGTCAAAAGATTTTGAACTCCTTGTTTTAGTGTAATTACTGAACTTGGACAACCTGCACAACTACCACGTAGTTGAACCTTAACTATACCGTTTTTAAACTCAATAAATTTAATATCACCTCCATCTCTTGCTACTGCAGGTTTTATCTTTGTATCAAGGATCTGTATGATTTGTTTTTCAATTTCTTGATAATTTTCAACATTTTCTCTTTGAGGTTTTTCCTCTAGAATAATTTCTTTTCCATTAGCATAATATTCGTTTAACAATGCTAATATAATATGCTTAATATCTTCCCAATTAATATTCTCTTCCTTATTTACAGACAAGAAATCCTCATCTAAAAAAATACTTTCAACCCCATTAATTGATAAAATACTCTTCAATAAAATATTGCTTATTTCATCTTTTTTTTGAATCTCTAAAGAACCAATGCTTGATACTTTTTTTCCAGGTATAAATTTTAATGAGTTTGGGTTTGGCGTTGTTTGAGTTTGTATGAACATATTATATATATAAGTACAATTTTCTAAAATTAAATGACTATATTTAAAAACCTACAATTTTTTTAAGCTCTTCAACTTTTAATTTTGCTATTTTTTCTGCCTTTTTTGATCCAGATTTTAAAATATCATCTATAAATTTAGGATCTTTTTCTAGCCTACTTATTTCATCTGATATAGGAGAAATTTTATCGACTATAATTTCTGCTAGTTTGCTTTTAAAATCCGAAAAATTTTTTCCACTAAAATCGTTAATTGTACTTTTTAAATTTTGATTTGATAAACTAGAATAAATACCTAAAAGATTTTCAACTTCAGGTCTTTCATTAAGTTTATCATCGCTAGCTGGCATTGACTCGTTGTCAGTTTTTGCTTTTTTAATTTTATTTACTATTTCATCTTTACCGTCTTTCAAATTTATCCTGCTAAAATCTGATGGATCAGATTTACTCATTTTTTTTCTTCCNTCTTTCAGACTCATTATTCTTGAAAAATTTTTTTGAATCAATGGCTCAGGTACTTTTAANAAATTTAAAGAGTTAAAATCTGAATTAAATTTTTGAGCAATATCCCTTGATAACTCTAAATGTTGTTTTTGATCTTCGCCAACTGGTACATGTGTTGCATCATACAGCAAAATGTCTGCAGCCATTAAAACTGGATAGATATAAAGTCCAACACTTGCTTTTTCTTTATCCTTACCTGCTTTCTCTTTAAATTGAGTCATTCTATTTAACCATCCCATTCTAGCAACGCATGCTAAAATCCAAGATCCTTCGGCATGAGCTGGGACTAATGACTGATTAAAAATAATACTTTGCTCAGGCTTAATTCCACTTGCTAAGAAAGCTGCTGTGGTTTCTCTAATATTTTTTTTTAACTCATTGGGATCCTGTTTAACTGTAATAGCATGTAAATCTACAACACAAAAAATGCACTGATTATCTTTTTCATTTTGTAAATCAACAAAATTTTTTATCGCTCCAATATAATTACCTAAATGAAGATTGCCTGTCGGCTGTACTCCTGAAAATATTTTTTTACCCATAGATTAATACTTTAATTTAATATCTGACATTTTAAAAGCTTTAGTAATAATAGATAATAAAAAATAAACTATTAATGTAAAAATTACCAATGACAATATAATTATNAATTTAAAGCTACTATCATACANTAGGTATTTTTGAGATAGATTTAATAAGTAATAAAAAAATAATGATGCAATTATTGATGTAAAAATAATTTTTAAAAATGAAAAAATAATTTCTATTCTAAATGTAAAAAAATTTTTATTTGTTAAATAAATAAGTAATAATATTGAGTTGATCCAAGATGATACAGACGTAGCAATAGGTATTATTATAAATCCAATTTGATTAAAAAAATATAAACTTATTATAATATTAATGATTACTGAAATGACTGAAAAATAAAATGGAACCTTGGTATTTTGTCTTGCAAAAATAAAACTTGAAAATACTTTTATAAAGGCAAACGCTGGAAGGCCTAGGGCAAAGTAAAAAAGGGCATTTGCAGAATTTTTAACACTCTGTATATCAAAGGATCCATAACCAAAAAGTGAAGATGTAATCTCTTCTGATGCAATTAACAATGCAAAAGTTGCNGGTAAGCTTAGAAATAAGCTAAGTTCTAAAGATTTATTTTGAATCAAATCTATTTTTTTTTTTTTATTTTCCTTTACGTATTTACTTAAGTTCGGCAGCAATACTGTTCCTATGGCTATACCGGCAATCGCTAAGTTAATTTGATAAATTCTATCAGCATAGTACAAATATGAAACTGCACTGGCTTGAAACGATGCAATAATAGTTCCCACCAAAATATTAATTTGGGTTACCCCTGATGAAAATATACTTGGTAATAATTTACTAAAAAAAAATTTAACTTTTTTTTCTACTTTTAATTTAAAAGCAAAACTTATTGGAATAAAATTTTTAACAAATTTCATTAATATTNCAAATTGAATAAAACCTGAAATCGTTACAGCATAAGCAAGATATTCTACTAAATTGTCACCTAAATATTTTGTTAATAGCAAAGTCAAGATCAGAACTATATTTAAGACTATTGGAGCTGCGGCCGCTAAAGCAAATTTATTATGAGANTTTAGCACTGCAGCAAAAAATGANGCTAGACNGATAAAAAATAAAAAAGGAAATGTGATTCTTGTTAAGTATATCGTAAGTTCTAATTTATCAGAATTTTCTTTAAAGCCAGGTGCTATTAAAAGTATAAACCATGGCATAAAAATTTCTATTATTATAATTAAAAAAAATAAACCAATTATCAATAAGTTAAAAACCTCATTAGCAAATTTTTTTGATTGATTCTTACCTTTTGTNATTTCAGCTGAATAACTAGGAACAAATGCAGCATTAAAGGTACCCTCTGAAAATAATCTTCTAAAAGTATTTGGTATTCTAAATGCAACAAAAAATGCATCTGCTANAGGGCCCGATCCTAAGTATATTGCAATTAATAAATCTCTTAAATATCCTAAAATTCTACTAAGTAGAGTAAAGAAACCGAATGTACCAGTTGACTTAATTAAGTTCATAAATCATATTAGTCTTAATTTAGCTCTATTTGTATAACTAATTGCATTAAATGAAAAAAAATAAAATTGAACATTACTCTGATAAAGAAGCTTTAGAGTTTCATAATAATATTAAATCTGGAAAAATTGAGATTGTTTCATCAAAACCAATGACAACAAAAAGAGACTTGGCACTTGCCTATTCTCCAGGTGTTGCAGCACCAGTAAAGGCTATATATAAAAATCCTGACTTAGCTTACGACTACACAACAAAAGGGAATCTTGTTGCGGTAATAAGTAATGGGTCTGCAATTTTAGGTCTTGGAAACTTGGGAGCAATTGCCTCAAAACCTGTGATGGAGGGAAAAGCAGTTTTATTCAAAAGATTTGCTGATATAGATTCAATTGATCTTGAAATTGACTCAAATGACCCTAATGAAATAATAAATTCTATTAAAAATTTTTCTAAAAGCTTTGGTGGTATCAATCTTGAAGATATAGCTGCTCCAGATTGTTTTATTATAGAAAAAAAACTTAAGGAAATTTTAGATATTCCAGTTTTTCATGATGATCAACATGGTACTGCGATTATTACATGTGCAGCACTAATGAATGCAATAGATATAGCTAAAAAAGATATTAAAAAAATTAAAGTTGTTGTAAATGGGGCTGGTGCCTCCGCAATGGCATGTACAAATCTTTTTATTAAATCAGGNGTAAACAAAAAAAATATTACTATGTTGGATAGAAAGGGAGTTATTCATAAAAAACGTGGAAATTTAAATGAATGGAAATCTATTTATGCGATAGATACTAAAGATAGAACTCTTAAAGATGCAATTAAAAATGCTGATGTTTTTTTAGGACTTTCTTCAGCTGGAGCTTTAAAAAAAGATATGGTTAAGTTGATGTCTAAAAATCCAATAATATTTGCATGTGCAAATCCAGATCCAGAAATTACACCTGAAGAAATAGAAGAAGTAAGGAAAGACGCAATTGTTGCTACGGGTCGATCTGACTATCCAAATCAAGTAAATAATTTAATTGGATTTCCCTATATTTTTAGAGGCGCATTAGATGTTAGAGCAAAAACTATTAATGAAGAAATGAAAGTTGCAGCAGTTAGAGCAATTGCATCTCTGGCAAGAGAACGAGTTCCAGACGAAGTGGTTGCTGCTATGGGTGGNGAAAGACCTACTTTTGGGAGAGAATATATAATACCATCTACTTTTGATCCAAGATTAATAAGTGTAATNCCANTNGCAGTAGCAAAAGCNGCAATNAAAACTGGNGTNGCNNGAAAAAAAATNNAAAATTTTAATNNTTANNCNGAACAATTAAAACAAAGACTTGANCCNTCNGTNACNATNATGCAAGGAATNAATNNNCAAATNAANAAAAACCAAAAAAAAGTTGTTTTTGCAGACGGTGAAGATGAAGATACATTAAAAGCCGCAATTGCATTTAAGAATGCTGGACTTGGTATACCTTTAATTGTTGCTAAAGAAGAGATAGTTAAAAAAAAGCTAAAAGAAATTGGTTATGGCGAAAATTTTAATATTGAAATTGTTAATGCAAAAAAAAATAAGTTATTAAGAGAAAAATATATAAAATTTCTTTTTAATAAACTTCATCGAAAAGAAGGATTGCTTGAAAGAGACTGTGATAAAATGGCAAGAAATGATAGAGTTATTTGGGCATCTTGTATGGTTGAGTGTGGAGATGCAGATGCGATGGTAACTGGAAATACTAGAAGATACTCCTCATCACTAAAAAAAATCACAAAGGTAATTGATTCGAGACCAGGCGAAATAATGTTTGGTTTAAATATGGTTGTGAGTAAAGGAAAAACTGTATTTATTGCTGATACTACTGTTCATGAATACCCAACTTCTGAACAAATGGCTGAAATTGCAAAATCTGCAGCTAGAGTAGTAAGGTTATTTGGATTTGATCCAAAGGTAGCTTTTTTATCACACTCAACTTTTGGTCAACCAATTACGAGTAGAACCAAACATATTAGAGATGCTGTTGATATACTTAAAAAGATGGATGTTGATTTTAAGTTTGATGGAGACATGCAGCCTGATGTAGCACTTAGTTCAGAATATAAAGATCTTTATCCAATGTCTGAGATTGTTGGAAATGCGAATGTGCTTGTAATGCCTGGTCAACATAGTGCTGCTATCTCTTATAAAATTATGAAAACTCTAGGCGATGTAAAAGGTATTGGCCCCTTATTAATAGGATTGGGTAGAGCGATAGAAGTTGCACCTCTCAGATCATCAACATCTGATATTTTAAACCTCGCGTCAGTAGCAGCTTATTCTGCTGGTGTAATTAATTATGGAAAAATAAATTAGTGAAATGTTAACAGAGTTTTTACTGTTGCTTA
>NZKC01000073.1 GCA_002692475.1 Candidatus Pelagibacter sp. | reverse complement strand
CGGCAGATGTTGAAGGATCAACATTGTATTGGGTTAAAGATACTACAACAGGAAATATTACATTAACAATTACAGATGAGAGTGGTGCTGTAACCACTATGACTGTACCTGTAGGAGACTTTGTATTCTAATGAGATACTTTGCTTTAATCATAATGTTAATGTTTACAGGTTGTGCTACTGTACCTGGTGACTTTCCTTACAAAGAAGAACCACCTAAGGCATATGGCACACCGACAGGTGACATATTAAAATATTACGATCATTTAGATCAAGAGATTATTACAGTTGCTGTATATGAATTTAATGATATGACTGGTCAAAGAAAACCTAGTACAAAGTTTTCTCAATTAAGTATGGCAGTTTCTCAAGGTGCAGATGTATGGGTAATACAGGCACTCAAAGATACAGGTGAAGGTACTTGGTTTAGAGTCGTTGAAAGAGCAAGTCTAGACAATCTTGTTAAAGAACGACAATTAATCAGATCAACAACTGAATTATACGATGGATCAGATGTAGGTAAAGGTGTATTGAAACCTATGTTATTTGCTGGGTTGTTATTTGAAGGCAACATTGTAGGTTACGATGCCAATACTGAAAGTGGTGGTGATGGTGCAAGATATTTTGGTATAGGTATACACGAAGAATATAGAGTAGATCAGGTAACTGTATCTATGAGAATTGTGTCAGTACATACAGGCGAAGTTATGATTGCTGTATCATCAACGAAGTCTATCGCCAGTTTTAAAACTGGTAGAGATGTATTTAGATTTTTAGACTTAGGCACAAAAGCATTAGAATTAGAAACTGGTGTGGCCGTAAACGAACCAGTTAATTATGCGTTGAGATCGGCAATAGAGCATTGTATATTACAAATACTAGATGAAGGTAAGATTAAAGGTTTATGGAAAACTAAATTAAGACCTTCTAAATTAAACGGTTAAAGGAAAACAAAAATGAAAAAATTAATGCTAATTATGTTTTTGATGGTTAGTACAGTATATGCAAACGACATTTATGTCACCCAATCAGGTGCTACGCTTGACTTAGATATATTACAAGATGGTCAAAATAACACCATCGGTAGTTCTACAACCTCGTCAAGTGTTATTGGTGCAACAACAAACTTTGATATCAAACAAGTTGGTAACTCGAATGTTATCACCTTTGATATTAATGGTGCAAACTACACAGGTACTTGGGATATAACAGGTAACTCAAATAACATTGACTTTAATTGTGATAGTACAGGCAACAATTCAAGTTGTGGCACTGCTACTGCAAACATAACTTGGACAGGTAATTCATCAGATATTGATTTAGATATTGGTGAAACTTCAGCAGCAGGTAANGCTACAGTTAATATAACTGGTGCTTCTGGTTCTGATTCAAATGTGATTGCTGCTTCGATAGACGGCACAAGTGTTATCTTAACTTTAAGTGTTAATGGTGATACTAATAATTATTTAATTGATATTGATGGTAACGGAGATGTAAATGGACACACACTAATACATAGTCATACAGGCGGTATTGCTGATGTTGATATTACACAATCTGGAGTATATGATAATATGTTAAATCTAACTACTTCAGGAGACAATCACGACATTGATATTATACAAAGGGACTAATGAGGTTTCTTACTGCTATTGCATTTACCTCACTCGGTATGTTGATCTTATGTTCGCAAGAGTCTAAGGCAAGTATCGGTGAGGTAATACTACACGAAGGTAGTGGTGTAATAGAAAGAAAAGATAATGGTGAGTCAGTTGAATCACAAATAGAAGCAGAAGTATTTTCTTACGACACAATCAGAACAGCAAAAGGTAAAACAGCAATAGAGTTTATTGATAAGACTCGTGTTGATGTCACCGAGCATTCTAAACTTATCATAGATGAATTTGTTTATGATCCTAATTCAAAGACAGGTAAGTTATCACTCAAAGCAGGTCTAGGCACAATCAGATATGCCTCTGGTCAAATTGCAAAAAACAATCCTACAAGTATAAAGATACAAACACCTACAGCAACTATTGGTGTTAGAGGTACAGACTTCTCTATGACCGTAGATGAGATAGGTAGTTCNACAATTATATTATTACCAAGTTGTGATACGACAGGTGCTTGTTATGTAGGTGAAATATCAGTAGAGTCAGACGCAGGTCAAGTTATACTTAATCANGCATTTCAGGCNACAGTTGTNGATACNATTTCAAGTNCACCTATGAAACCTGTCACCTTAGGTCTAGATGAAAATATGATTAATAACTTATTGATCATAGCAAGACCAGCAGAGATAACAGAACAGTTAGAGCAATCAGAATATATAGCAGTTGCTGACGCCTTAGACTTAGACTTTTTACAATTTGATGATTTAGAGATTGACTATCTAGAGGAAGAAGAAAGTGCTTGGGCAACAGCACTTGATATAGATTTTCTTGAACAGGACTTTCTAGGTGACATTCTCAAACAGTTGAATGAACAGTTAGCAAAACAAATGAGAAGTGAGTTCGATAAAAAGAGATCAGGTACAGGTGTCATCACAGGTAAAGATGAGGCAACAGGTATTATTATATTGAACGAAGAACCAGAATGGTTAGTCATAAGAGAAACAGAAACAAACTATCTTGAATTAAGATTAGATCAAGAGTACGGATACAATATAAATATAGTACAAGGTGATGATGAAATTTACGATTACGAAATAGGAGGAAATGCAAATGAGATTACTATTTATCAGTCTAATTAGTTTTTACTTTTTAGTTGGTTTTATACCTAACAAGGCAAATGCAAACGATTTTGATTTGACTATCATAACTACAAACAATGGTGACCTAGATATTCTACAAGATGGTGAAGATAACAATATTGATTTAGATGTACAAAGTATGAATAACTTTGAACTAGATTTTTCTCAAGTTGGTAATTATAATAATATTGATATAGATGTTGATGGCAGAACGAGTAGCGGATCTTCAATAACTATTACACAAACCGGTAATAATAAAACTTATACTGGTAATCTTTGGTGTGGTCATTCGTATTGCACTATGACTCTTAATCAATAATGAAAAAGATATTCACTCATTGGACCATAGGTCTACTCACACTNGCAATATTAACNATAATAGGTTTAGGNGACCCACAAATAAAAGAGATACTAAGATTAAAGTCCTTTGATCTTATATTACAATCAGAAACAAAAGAAGTATCACCTGATATAGGTGTGGTTACAATAGATGAAAAGTCTATTGAAAAGTATGGTCAATGGCCTTGGGATAGAAGAATACTTGCTGATCTAGTTATCAAATTAAGAGAAGCACAAGTAGGTATAATTGTTATGCCGATACTCTTTTCTGAATATGATAGAATGGGTGGAGATGAAGCATTTGTCAATACAATAAATCAAATGGGTGTTGTTATTGCTCAAGTTGGCACAACACAAATAAACAAGAACGCTGTGCCAAGAGGTGTTGCAAAAATAGGTGACCCACTACCTTGGTTGTATGAATGGCCTGGTATGTTAGGACCGATACCTGAATTAGGACAATATGCAGATGGTGTTGGTGTTATTAATACAGCACCAGAGATAGATGGTGTTGTAAGACGAGTGCCATTGATTATGAGAATCGGTGAAGAAACTTATCCTGCTATGGCATTAGAAACAATACGAGTAGCAACTGGTGATCCTAGTTATCAGATTAAGGCAGGCGAAGGGGGAGTAATTGCTGTAAGGGTGCCTGGTTATGATACAATCGCTACTGATCCTCATGCAAGAATATGGTTAAGATGGAATAAAGAATTCGATACCATATCAGCAAGTGAAGAGGACTTTTCTGAATTTGCAGGTCGTACAGTTATTATCGGTATAACTGCTGAGGGTTTATCTAGTATTATTGCAACCCCATTAGGCGAAAAACATGATTATATACTATCTGCTTCGACCTTACAGACGGTCCTAGACGGAGAACAGATCAATAGATATGATTACAGTCTATTTTTAGAATTGATTATATCAATATTTCTCGGAATGTCAATAGTTATTTTAGCAAGATTTACACCATATTGGGTTATCGGCTTGACAATGATATTATCTTATGTTATACTTGTATTTACCTCACATTATTTGTTTACCGAATATCTTATTCTTGCAGATGTAAGTTGGTCAATTATTTGCTTGACAATAGTTGGTATGCATAGTATATTTAATCGGTTTGTTTTAGAGTTTCAATTGAAACAACAAATAAGAAAACAATTTGAAACATATCTTGACCCTAGACAAGTAGCAATATTACAAAAAGATCCTAGCAAACTAAAACTCGGTGGCGAAAGACGAGAGATGAGTTTTCTATTTATGGACATTGTAGGATTTACACCGATATCTGAATACTATAAAAACAATGACGATCCTGAAGGTCTAGTAGAAGTTGTAAATGACTATCTAAACAGAATGACAAAAATTGTATTAGACAATGGTGGTTGTGTAGATAAGTATATGGGTGATTGTATTATGGCATTCTGGAACGCACCACTTGATTGTGAAGATCATGCTGAGATGGCAGTCAAGACAGCGATTGAGTGTGCTGAAGAAACAGAAAATCTAAAAGTATTATTTAAAGAAAAAGGTCTACCTGATATCAACATAGGTTCTGGTGTCAATACTGGTACTTGTATTGTAGGTAATATGGGTAGTGATACTAGATTTGATTATTCAGTTATTGGGGATGCAGTAAATCTGGCTGCAAGACTAGAAGCAACAACACGAAATTATAAGACAGATGATGGCGGTATTGTTACCACATTATATTCAAGTTATACTCAAGAAAAACTAAAGAATATCAAGTCAGTTGAAGTTGATAAGATCAAAGTTAAAGGTAAAGAAGAATTAATTACGATCTATAAACCAGTATAAATAGTAGTATGGCAACTGTATTTGATAAGATATTAGACAAGACTACTGGACCTAAGTCCTATAACTGGTACAAAAAAGAAGTTGAAAAGATAACGACACCAGGTGCTAGATCATTAATCAATACAGGTAAAGCAACATTAAGACCAAAATATGGTATAATGAATTTGTTTGGGTATGATCCGAAGTATAAAGAAACACTACCTTACTATGATAGGTTTCCTTTGATCTTTCCATTAGAACCTGCAAAGGGTGGATTTCGTGGTCTTAACTTTCATTATTTACAACCTGGTGCAAGAGTGGCGTTTTTAAGACAATTAGCAGAATATGCTAGTGACTCAAATTTTGATAAAAAAACTAGATATAATATTGACTTTGTAAATAATAGTTATTTTAAAAGAACTACAAAACATTATCTGTTTAGTCAAGTTAGAACTTCATTTCTAAATATACCAGCAGATGAGATGGCGGTTGCAATATTTTTACCAGTCGCAAGATTTAAGAAAGGAAGTCCTTACTAATGGCAATTTTTAGAGCAGGAAAAAGAGTAGGTCCATTTGACATACGAGTAGGTTTTCCTAGAGATAAAAGTTTAGATAGAGTTGATCAAGATCCTAGATTAAGACAACACGCCAATACAGAAAATACGATTGGTCGTTTTCGATCTGCTATGGCAAAGGCAGAGGGTTATGCTAGAACTACAAGATTTGCGGTTAGATTATTTCTTCCAGTGAGTCTNAATAAACTTGTACAAGAGTCAAATGATATAGTTTTAAAAGAAGGTCAATCAATTCATCCTAGATTAGCAGAACAAGCAAGACAATCAAATCCTGATCCTCAATATATGCATAATNTAGCAAGTCAATTAGGACAACAAGTTAATATTCATTGTGATACCGTTGCAATGCCTGGTCACGATTTACAAACACAAGCAATACAATANGGATCAGCACCTGAATATGAAATGGTNCAGGCACANGCTTTTACAGGTCAGATTAATGCTTCGTTTTATGCAGATAAATATTTACGAGAAAGACATTTCATGGAGGCATGGCAAAAATTAGCANTCGANATGAATACACACAAAGCAAAATACTATGATGATTACATTGGTAAAATGCATATCTATCAATTAGGTTCACTTGATGGAGAAGGTGATAGAGATGTACCAACTTATGGTATTGAAGCAACTGAGGTTTACCCTGCTACGATAAGTGCAATAGATTATAATTATGCAGGAAACAATATAGTTAAAATCAATGTTGGTTTTAATTACAAACAATGGTACAATTTAACAGCAGATGGTATTGCAGGAATTGAATTTGGTTCAAGTCGTCAAACATTACATCCAGTTAAAGGAAGACCAGGTATAGATGGATTACTTGATAAGTTACCACCTGAACTAGGTAGAGCAGGTAGAAGTATATTTAATCAAGCAAAAAATCAATTGCCGATAGGCAGATTAACAAGGGGGAAAATATTTCCACCATTTACATAATTTTATATTATAAGGAGATTAAATTATGACACTACCAAAACTGAGCACTCCAACATATGAGTTGGAACTACCATCAACGGATGAGAAAATTAAGTATCGACCGTTCTTGGTAAAAGAAGAAAAGATACTTATGATGGCGATGGAGAATGGCGAGTCCAGTGCTATCACACAGGCAGTTAAAGATATCGTTAGTGAATGTACATTTGGTAAAACTAATATATCAAAGTTGCCTATGTTCGATACTGAATACTTGTTTTTAAATATTAGAGCAAAGTCAGTTGGTGAGATTTCTAAATTAAAAATATTATGTCCAGATGACAAAGAAACTTATGCTGATGTTTCAGTTGATCTAACCAAAGTACAAGTACAAGTAGATGAAGAACATACAAATAAAATTGAGTTTACTGATAGTATGGGTATGATTATGACCTATCCTACTATTGACTCTTTTAAGAATACAGGTATTGCAAATATAACTGCTGCTAATATGTTAGAAGTTATTGGAAGTTGTATTCTACAAATTTATGAAGATAAAGGTGAAAAAGTTTATGATCCAAAAGATCAGACTAAAAAAGAGTTACAAGAATTCTTAGAGCAGTTAAATACACAACAATTTAAATCTGTTCAAAAGTTTTTTGATACTATGCCTAAATTAAAACATGAAATAGAGGTAAAGAATCCAAAGACTAAAAAGAAAAGTAAGGTAACATTGAATGGACTTAACGATTTTTTCGAATAGCCCTTTCACACGATAGCCTGGAGAATTATTATAGTACGAATTTTGCTTTAATGCAACACCATAATTACTCTCTTGGTGATCTAGAAAATATGATACCGTTTGAAAGGGAAATATATGTAGATATGTTAGTAACATATATTAAAGAAGAAAATGAAAGAATTAAAAAACAAAATCAAAAAGGTTAAACTATGAGTGAAGAAGTAAAAAAGATTGATACAGAAACCAAAAAGGTTAACATAGAATTAGAAGTTGATACTAATATAGTTGACTCTAGTAAGAATAAGTATCAAGGTTTTATAGACTTAGCAAAGGCGCTAGACGCATGGAGAATATTTCCTAGAATATTCATAACAACATATATCTATTTACTATACAAAGTTGTAATATGGTATATGGCACTAGGCGATCCTTCAATGGAACAATCAGGACTTGTTAGTGTGGTTGTTGGTGCTGGAGCAGCATGGTTTGGTTTATATGCAGGAACAAGGAAATAATAGATGTTAGGA
>NZKC01000001.1 GCA_002692475.1 Candidatus Pelagibacter sp. | reverse complement strand
CTTAGATTCTTCCTTAAACATTCTTGCTAACAATCCATCAAGAAAATCTGTAAAAGATGCAACTAAAAACAAAATAAACGGTATTAAGTCTCCATAAAATCCAGGAAGGTAAAATGCAAAAACAAATACAGGAACAATTATAATTCTTCCTATAGTCAAATAATTAGGTATTTTTATTTTCATTCGTGAAAAAAATTATATATTTTTTTTGCAACTTTTTCTTCAACTCCCTCAACAGATTGAATCTCATCCAAACTTGCCGATTCGACAGCACGTGCTGACCCAAAATGATTTAATAAAGCCCTTTTTCTTATAGATCCAACACCACCTATTTGATCAAGCAAAGATTGGGTTATACCTTTTTTTCTTTTTGCTCTGTGAGCGCTAATAGCAAATCTATGGGATTCATCTCTTATTCTTTGCAAAAAAAATAGTGTTGGATCATTTTTTGCAAATTTAAATTCCTTTCCGTCATGAAAAAAGGTTTCATTTCCACTATTTCTAAATTTTCCCTTAGCTATTGCGATTATGGGAATGTCATGAAGTCCTAATTCATTCAAACTCTCTCTAGCCACAGAATACTGTCCTTTACCACCGTCAACTAAAACTAAATCGGGAAATGTTAAAAAATTATCTTTTTCTTGTATAGCTTTTTTAAATCTTCGATTTAGCACTTCCTTCATCATGCCAAAATCATCTTGTTTATTTTTTTCAATTTTAATATTAAATTTTCTGTATCTNTTTTTTATAAAACCTTCTTCACCATANCTAATTAGCGCNCCAACNCTATTTGTTCCNTGTATATGACTNTTATCATAAACTTCAATTAAACTTATATTGGTTTCTAAATTAAATTTTTTAGATACTGCCTCAAATATTTCTTTATTATTCTGACTTTCGTAAAGTTTTCTNTTCAAACTATCTTTTGCATTTTTTATTGCCTGACTTATNACTTTTAACTTTGAACCTTTTTTGGCAGTAGAAATATTTATTTGNTTATTTTCTTTTTTAGAAAGTGCTTTTTCTATGAGAACTTTTTCTCTTATATCATTNGAAATTATTATAGANGCTGGAACACTTTTATTTTCATAAAATTGAGAAACGAATGANTTTAAAATTTCTTTAAGATTTTCGTCAGGGTCGTGCTTTGGATAGAATGCTTGATTTCCCCAGTTTTGTTTTGATCTGTAAAAAAATACTTGGATACAAGTTTTACCAGACTCTTTATATCCAGCTATTACATCAGCTTCNACTAGATTTGCCTCATTTATTCTTTGNGATGACTGAATAATATTTAATGCTTTTATCCTATCTCTTAGTATTGTGGCTTTTTCAAAGTCAAGCTCCTCACTTGCTTTTTCCATNTGAGTAGAAAGGTTTTTTTGTATTTTTCGCGATTTACCAGATACAAATTCAATNGCATTNTCGACNGTTTGTTTGTAATCATTTTCTTTTATATACCCAACGCAAGGTCCAGAGCANCTTTTAATTTGATATAAAATACATGGTCTTTCTCTATTTTTNAAAACAGTATCNTCACAAACTCTTANATGAAAAATTTTTTGTATCATTTTAATNGTCCANTTTGCTGAACCCGCAGATGCGAAGGGACCAAAGAAAAATCCTTTCTTATCTTTTTTTCCTCGATGTCGTTTTATTTGAGGCCATTTATCTTCATTACCTATGAATATAAAAGGAAAAGATTTATCNTCTCTNAATAAAATATTGAATNTAGGCTTATATTTTTTTATTAAATTTGCCTCAAGTAATAGTGCTTCACTCTCGTTTGAAGTAGTTGTTATCTCNAGTTTTTTTGTTTGAGACAACATTCTTTCTGTTCTTATAATATGATTTTTTTCTGATATATAACTTTTTAATCTNTTAGGTAGATTTTTTGCTTTCCCAACNTATAAAATTTCATTTTTTGAATTTAGCATCCTGTACACCCCAGGAAGTTTTGGAATNAGGGGGAGTTCTTTTTTAATTACTTCTTTTCCAATATTAGAGCTTAGCATAACTTCTTTTTTTTGAAATTTGAATTCCAACGGACGAACAATCCTTTATTATTTCTAATTTCTCTATTTGAAGTGATATTTTATCTATTCTTCTATCTTTAAACAATTCATCAAAGACATCTTCGGCCAGNGTCTCAAGAAAATTGTAATGTTTATTTTTGACTAGTTTTTTAATTAGTTTAACAAGCTTAGAGTAATTAACTATGGATTTTAAATCTTTATCATTTGTAGGNTTTTTATCTTGATAGTTTACNTCTAAACTAAATTTTACTTTCTGTGGATTTTCNTTTTCAAAATCATAATATCCTAATTTAAGATTTAAAATNAGCTCTTTNATTAGAACTTTTTTTTCATAATTAAATAAACTTTTATTTTTATCTATTTTTATAATTTTAAAATTATTTTTTTTCATTCTTTACCACCCATTATATCCGGTGTTTGCCAGTTTAAATTTTGTCCGCTGTCTATAGCCAGCACTTGTCCTGTAATAGATCGATTTTTAATAAAAAAGTCAACAGCATTACAAATTTCACTTACATTTACCTGTTTTTTAAGGGGGGTGGCTAAATATTGTTTTTTAAAGTGTTTTTCGGATTGTCTTTTATTTTTTATTGTTGGTCCTGGAGCTATTCCATTAACTCTTATATTGGGAGCCAAACTCATTGCACTAGTTTTTGTCAAAGTATAAAGACCAGTTTTACTTATTGTGTAAGAAAAAAAATAGGGAGTAAGTTTAAATACTCTTTGATCAATTATATTTATAATATTGTTATTTTTACCTTTAATATTTCTTGCAAATTCTTTTGATAATAGGGCAGGAGTTCTTAAATTTGTTCGTAAATGTTTGCCCCAGCTATTGGTATTAAAGTTTTCTAGTTTATCATTTTCAAATAGAGAGGCATTATTTATTAAACAATCAAAATATTTGAGTTTAAATTTTGAAAATTTTACTATCTTATTTAAGTCAGATTCTTTACTTAAATCTCCTTTTACTAAATAAACTTTTGCACCTCTGTTTTGAAGCTCTTTCTTTAATTTTTCTGCTTTAGATTTTGATTTATTAAAATGAATTACAATTTCTACATTTGATGAAGATAGTNTTCTTGNAATTGCNGCACCAATTCTTGTTGCTCCACCTGTAATAATTATCTTTTTTGCTTCCATTTTTTATCTCTTTTTTTTGTTACNTTTGTGCCGGGCATCCCAAGGGTAGATCTACCTTTAGGATAAAGTTTATTTTTTACATCGTACTGTCTAATCTTAGGATTTAAAGTGATTTCTAATTCGGTACTCTCTAATTTTCTTATCTCATCTCTTATTTTAGCAGCNTCTTCAAATTCTAGATTAGAAGCNGCATTTTTCATTTTTTTATCTAATGCTTTTAAGTGTTTCTTTAAATTTCCACCTACATTAGACCCTTCACTTATTTTAACATAATCTTTCTCATAAACACTTTCTAAGATATCNCTAATTTCTTTTTTGATAGATTTAGCATCAATATTATGTTTTTTATTATATGCTAACTGAACNTTTCTTCTTCGATCNGTNTCTAAAATTGCTTTTTTAATACTTTTTGTTTCTTTATCNGCATATAAAATTACTNTNCCNTCNACATTTCTTGCNGCTCTTCCAATAGTTTGAATNANNGANGTTTCNGATCTTAANAAACCNTCTTTATCNGCATCTAAAATNCCNACNAANNCACATTCAGGAATATCNANNCCNTCTCTTAATAAGATTNATTCCAACGAGAACATCAAATACACCCATTCTCAAATCTCTCATAATTTCAATTCTTTCCAAAGTATCAATATCAGAATGTAAGTATCTGACCTTTATACCATTCTCGTGAAGGTATTCAGTAAGATCCTCGGCCATTTTTTTTGTAAGTGTCGTGACCAAAACTCTGTGATTATTCTCAATTACTTTTTTACATTCATACATCAAATCGTCGACTTGATTTTTAGCTGGTTTTATTTCAACAGGTGGATCTATTAATCCCGTAGGCCTAATGACTTGATCAATATACTTACCTTTAGTTTGTTCCAACTCCCACGGTCCAGGTGTTGCAGAAACAAAAACAGTTTGCGTTCTCATTAAATCCCATTCCTCAAATTTCAATGGTCTATTATCCATACATGATGGAAGCCTAAAACCATATTCAGACAAAGTACTTTTTCTAGATCTNTCACCTTTATACATTCCGTTTAGNTGAGGGACTGTTACATGNGACTCNTCAACAAAAATTAAAGTATTATCTGGAAAATACTCAAACAAAGTCGGAGGTGGTTCTCCNGGTTTTCTTCCTGATAAAAATCTTGAGTAATTNTCAATTCCAGCACAGGAACCNGTTGCTTCAATCATTTCAAGATCAAATTTAGTTCTTTCTTCTAATCTTTGTGCTTCTAGTAGTTTATTATTTTCTTTATGTTTTTTTAAAGTTATTTCTAATTCTTTTCTTATATTAATTATTGCCTGTTCGATCGTTGGTTTTGGAGTTATGTAATGACTATTAGCATAAACTTTTATTAATCCAAGCTCCCTTACTTGATCTCCAGTCAATGGATCAAACTCCTCAATTTTTTCTAGTTTATCTCCAAACAAACTCAATCTCCAAGCTCTATCTTCTAAATGTGATGGAAATATCTCAAGATATTCTCCTCTTGCTCTGAAGGTTCCTCTATAAAAATTCTGATCATTTCTTTTATATTGTAAAGCTACTAAAGATTTAATTATTTGTTCTCTGTTATAATCATAATTTTTTTGAAGGGTTAATGTCATTTTGCTATATGCCTCCACAGAACCTAATCCATAAATACACGAAACACTGGCAACAATTAAAACATCATCTCTTTCAAGTAGAGATCTTGTAGCTGAGTGTCTCATCCTATCTATTTGTTCATTAATTGATGCTTCTTTCTCTATATAAGTATCTGAGCGTGGCACATATGCTTCAGGCGTATAATAATCATAATAAGATACAAAATACTCAACAGCATTATTTGGAAAGAAACTTTTCATTTCTCCATAAAGTTGTGCTGCTAGGGTTTTATTTGGAGCTAAAATTAAAGCAGGTCTATTTGTCGACTCTATAATTTTTGCCATTGTAAAAGTTTTTCCAGATCCGGTAACTCCTAATAAAACTTGGTTAAATTGCTCTTTATTTGCACCATCTACTAATTTTTTTATTGCTGTAGGTTGGTCACCAGCTGGTTTAAAATCAGAAACAATTTTAAATTTTTTACCGCCTTCGAGTTTTCCACTAATTTCTGGCTTTTTTCCCTCTAAATCAGTAATTAAATCTTGATATGTATTTTGCATATATTAAACAAAGTATTAAAATAAAATATTATTTCAATGAGCATTATATCTGACAGTTTAAAAAGAATAAAACCTTCCCCAACCATTGCTGTATCTCAAAAAGCCAAAGAATTGAAAGCTGCCGGCAAAGATGTGATTGGATTAGGTGCTGGAGAGCCAGATTTTGACACACCAGACAATATTAAGAATGCAGCAATTAAGGCCATAAAAGATGGAGATACCAAATATACAACAGTAGATGGAACTAATTTATTAAAACAGGCAATTGTGAATAAATTTAAAAGGGAAAATAATTTAACTTATTCAATTGATCAAATTACAGTTGGGGCAGGAGGTAAACACGTTATATATAATTTGATGATGGCAACCCTTAACAAAGGGGATGAGGTAATTATTCCAGCTCCTTATTGGGTATCATATCCAGATATAGTCTTGCTTGCTGGGGCCAGTCCAGTGGTAATAGAATGCTCTGAGGAGCAAGGGTTTAAACTAAGTGCAAAAGATTTGGAGTCAAAAATAAATAACAATACTAAGTGGCTTATTTTAAATTCACCCTCAAACCCTACAGGCGCATGTTATTCAGAACAAGAAATAAAAAATTTATCTCATGTTTTAAAGAGAAACCCTCATGTGAATATACTAAGTGATGATATTTATGAACATATTATTTATGATGGGTTTAAATTCTTTACAATTGCACAAATTCCAGAAATTAAAAATAAAGTAGTTACGATGAATGGCGTAAGTAAATCNTACTCTATGACAGGATGGAGAATAGGATATGCAGCAGGTGATAAGGAGGTCATCAAAGCTATTGCTAAAATTCAATCACAATCAACAACTAACCCATCTTCAATTAGTCAAGCAGCTGCTGTTGAAGCTCTAAATGGTAAACAGGATTTTATTTCAGTAAGAGCTAAAGCTTTTCAAGAAAGAAGAGATTTTGTTGTAAATTCTCTTAATGCAATTGAAGGAATNAGCTGCATTAAACCTGATGGAGCATTTTATGTATTTCCAAGTTGCAAAGGTTTAATTGGAAAAAAAGATAAAAATGGAAAAAAAATTAATAGTGATAGTGATTTTGTTGAGTCTTTACTAGAAAGTAATGGAGTTGCAGTTGTTCAAGGATCTGCGTTCGGTTTAGAAGGTTTCTTTAGAATTTCGTACGCAACTTCAATGGATAAACTAAAAGATGCGATGGAAAGAATAAAAAACTTTTGTGAAAGTTTAAACTAAACCAAGTTTGACTACAGATCTTGCAGCATCTGTTATAGCCCCTTTCGCAGATTTAAATTTCATACCAAGTAACTCCTCGGCATAAGAACTTTGTGGCTGCATAACAATTTCTAAATCCGGAATCATTGTTTTGGCACTTGAGTCTAAATAACTAATTAATTTTACCATAAAATTTGGCAATTCTTTTTTTGGAAGTTTTTTTGCATACTCAGGCAATGCATCAGACATTATTTGAGATAATTCAATTAGCTTCTTTACCTCTTTTCCAACAATTAATCTTCTGCCACCAACCTTTTTATTTCCAATGCAAGCAACATGTGATTTTGCTACATCTCTGACATCAGAAATTAAAACTCCCCATTTAGGAGCTGCTGGAAATTTTCCTTTTAAAAACTGCCTTACATATTCTATTGATGTGCTACCTTTTTTATCTAACGCATCACCGAATACTCCTCCAGGATTAATGGTNGTCATNTTATTTTTTAGTCCTTTNCTTTCCATAAATTCCCAAGCAATTCTTTCAGCNCTTGTCTTTGATAAAAAATAGTCACTTACTCCCTGTATCCAATTCTCGTCAGTCCAGTCTTTTTCACCAAATGAATATGGATTAGTTCTATTNGGNTTTCTAAACATGGCTACAATTGAGGAAGTAACTATAAATTGCTCTACATTNGCGCTTAAACCAGCTTTTAAAACTCTNATAGTTCCATCNACAGCGACAGGTAATAAACTTTCTCTGTTATTAGAAACTTTAAAAGGAAATGGAGAAGCAATGTGCATAATATATTTGCAGCCTATTGCTGCTTTATTCCATCCATCATCTTTTAAAAGATCTAGNTCAACAAATGACAACTTTTCAATTGGNGCATATTTTTTTATTGTTTCTTCAGTTTGATTAATTAAATCTTTGTTTCTAATAGTTCCCAAAACCTCATAACCTGAATTTAATAATTCTATTGCAGTATGTTTAGCTATCCATCCGCTTATACCAGTTAATAATACTTTTTCAGTTGAATTTGAATGAGCGCTCATTATTTGTGTGAAAGATGTTTTTCAGCCTCTAGAGCAGCCATACATCCCATTCCNGCTGCAGTTACAGCCTGTCTAAAAATTTTGTCTTTAACATCTCCAGCTGCAAATACTCCTGGAATATTTGTTTCAGTTGAATCAGACTTTGTAACTAGATATCCTTCATTGTCCATATTGAGCTGATCTTTAAAAAGCTGGGTTGCTGGATCATGACCAATTGCAATAAACAGTCCATCAACTTTTAATTCTTCAATTTTATTTGACTTAACATTTTTAATTTTTATTCCCGTGACATTTTTAGGCTCCATATCTCCAATTACATCTTCAATCACACTATCCCAAATAATTTCAATTTTTTTGTTCTCCATAAGTTTTTTTTGAAGCATTTTTTCTGCTCTTAGTTCATTTCTTCTATGTATCAATTTTACTTTTGATGCAAATTTTGTAAGAAACATTGCCTCTTCAACTGCTGCATTACCACCACCTACAACAGCTACAGTTTTTTCTTTGAAAAAAAAACCATCGCATGTTGCGCATGCTGATACACCAAAACCTCTGAATTCTTGCTCTGATTTTAAATTAAGCCATCTTGCTTGTGCACCAGTCGAAATTATTATGGAGTCAGCTGTATATTTTTGACCACTTTCACCTGTAGCCTCAAAGGGTTTAGATTTAAGATTCACTGACGAAATATGATCCTCAATCATTTCTGTTCCAACTGCTTTTGCTTGCTCTTTCATCTGATCCATTAACCAAGGACCCTGAATCACTTCTGCAAATCCAGGATAATTCTCTACATCAGTTGTCGTAGTTAATTGACCACCAGGCTCCATGCCATGGACCAACACAGGATTAAGCATTGCTCTAGCCGCATAAACTGCAGCAGTGTATCCAGCGGGGCCAGATCCAATTATTAACACTTTTGTGTGTTTAGTTGGATTTTGATTCATATCAAAGCTATATAGTAATTTATGTCTAAATTAAAAGGGTTATTATTAACAGAGGGTATGCATGGCATGATTAGNCAAGTTGAAGGTCTGGCTAAAGCTTTAGATATAGATTACATACACCAGAAAGTTGAACTAAATAAGTTTACTAAATTTTTACCGCCAAAAATAACTCCTGTTTCCAATTTATTTTTCAAAAATTTTAAAATACCAGAGTTTGATTTAATAATTTCATGCGGNAGAAAGAGTGTTATTCCCTCAATTTATTTAAAAAAAAAATCAAAAAAAAAAATAATTAACATTCATATTCAGGATCCAAAAGTATCTTTAAAAAACTTTGACTACATAATCGTGCCAGAACATGATGGTGTTAAAGGAGAAAATGTAATTACTTCTAGGGGAGCTATACATTACTTAACATCAGATGAAATTAAAAAAAATTCAAATTATTTAACTGGGATGTTAAATAAAGAAAAAGAATACTTATTACTTATCTTGGGAGGTCCAAATAAATATTATGATTATAATGAAAAAAATTTATTAGATATTTTTAAAAAAATACAAAAATTAACATTTAAAAATGATCTTCAGGCAATCATAATTCCATCATTGAGAACTCCTCA
>NZKC01000069.1 GCA_002692475.1 Candidatus Pelagibacter sp. | reverse complement strand
AGTCTATTGTGTCTAATCCTGCTTCTAACTCATCTGCATAATCTGTAATTTTTAAAAACCAAGTTTCGATTTCTTTTAGCTCAACATCTGCACCAGTTCTCCAACCTTTGCCATCTATCACTTGTTCATTGGCTAGCACAGTCTTATCAACTGGATCCCAGTTCACAAGTGATTTTTTTCTATAAGCTAGCCCTTTCTCATAAAATTTAAGAAAAAGTTCTTGTTCAAATTTGTAATATGATTGATCTGAAGTATTTATTTCTTTGCTCCAATCATATCCAAAACCAAGCGAATCAAGTTGTTTCTTCATNTGGTTAATATTCTGTTCCGTCCAGTCTTGAGGATGAANGTTTTTACTAATAGCAGCATTCTCTGCAGGCAAACCAAATGCATCCCAACCCATTGGTTGTAATACATTAAAACCTTTTAATTTTTTATACCTAGAAACTGCATCACCAATTGAATAGTTCCTTACATGTCCCATGTGCAGGTTGCCTGATGGGTAGGGCAGCATCGATAAACAGTAGTATTTAGGCTTATTACTATTTTTATTTACTTCAAATGTTTTATTNGCTTTCCAGTCTTCCTGAATGGTTGTCTCTATTGTATTGAAATCATATGTTTCGTTCATTTGATGAGCTCTTCTTCTAGATATTTAATATAGTAATTAATATTCTTAAAACCATTATCATCTAAGATCTTCAAGTGTAGAGGTTGATTTGTTTGAATTCCTTCAATAACCAATTCCGTTAAGGCCATTCTCATTTTATTAATGGTATTTTCCCTATCATTATCTTTAACAATAACTTCCGCAATTAATGAATCATAATTTGACGGCACTNTATAACCGCTATAGATTTGAGATTCAAATCTTACATGATATCCNCCTGGCCTATGCACATTGGTTATCTCTCCAGGNGATGGAATAAATGTTTCTGGGTCTTCAGCATTAATTCTGCATTGCATAGCNTGNCCATTTATTCTTAANTTTTCTTGTTCTAACTCAAACTTACCTTCTATAGCTAAACATAATTGTGCTTGTACAAGATCTACTCCAGTAATCATTTCAGTTACAGTATGTTCTACTTGAATCCTAGTATTCATCTCAATGAAATAGAATTCATTGTTTTCATANANAAATTCTAAAGTGCCAGCACCTTCATATTTAAGTTCTGAGCATGCNNTAACACAAATTTCTTGAATCTCATTTAGCTTATCTTCAGGCAAATTTCTTGCAGGGGCTTCTTCGAGTACTTTTTGATACCTTCGTTGTAATGAGCAATCTCTGGAAAAAAGATGAACAACTTTACCTTTACCATCACCAAATACCTGCACTTCTATATGTCTAGGTTTTTGCAAATACTTTTCTATAAAAACTTCNCCATTTCCAAATGCAAACTCCGCNTCATTTTGAGCACTAACAACAGAGTCCCATAATTCTTCTCTATTTTGGACTACTCGCATGCCCTTGCCTCCACCTCCAGCAGATGCTTTAACAATCACTGGATAACCAATGCCTTCAACAATNCCTTCTATATGATCTTGGTCTTTAATNTCNCCTGTATAACCGGGTACAACAGGAACACCTAAAGATTCAATTAATTCTTTTGCTTTTATCTTATCTCCCATTATTTCAATAACTTGTGAATTTGGCCCAACAAATTTAAAACCACTTTGATTGCATTTTTCAGCAAAAGATGAATTTTCTGCTAAAAAACCATAACCTGGATAAATTGCATCTGCACCAACTAATTCAGCAGCTGAAATAATAGCCGCTTCGTTCAAATAGCTATCTTTTGCTTCTGCAGGCCCAATACATATAGCCTCATCTGAAAGTTTTAGATGTTTTTGATCTTTGTCTACAGTTGAATATACTGAGGCAACTTGATAACCAAGTTCTTTCGCAGCTCTAAGNGCTCTAATTGCAATAACACCTCTGTTAGCAATTAAGATTTTTTTAGGATTCTTCAATTGATATTAACTCTTGATCAAATTCAACTGGTTCACCATCGCCAACATTGATTGATATTATTTTGCCGTCAACTTGTGACTTCACCTGATTCATCATTTTCATTGCTTCAATTATGCAAACTGTATCGCCTTTCTTAACAATTTGGCCAACCTCAATGAAAGGCTCTGCATCTGGAGACGGCTTTCTATAGAAAGTTCCTACCATTGGTGATGATATTTTAGTTAAATAACTAGAATCTTCATCAGCCCCAGTTCCAATAGAAGGTTGAGCTTTATTATGCACTACATCTGTGGGAAGAGTGGTAGGTGCTATTGATGTGTGGACAACATTATCTTTTTTTCTATTAATGCGGACACTTTCTTCACCTTCCTTAACTTCAATTTCATTGAGATCCGATTCTTGAAGCATTTCAATTAATTTTTTAATTTTTCTAAGATCCATTNTTACCTCTCATAATTTTTGTGAGNGCAAATTCGTAACCNTCAAAACCAAAACCAACAATGCAACCTTTAGCTATGTCACTAAAAAATGATGTATGTCTGAAATCTTCACGTGCAAAGACGTTAGAAATATGAACTTCATAAAAAGGTAGGCTTACAGAAAGAATAGCATCTCTTATAGAAATATTAGTATGTGTGTGTGCACCAAAATTAAAAATCCCATAATGGTATTCTTCGTTCTTATGAGAATGTATTTTATTTATAATCTCTTCCTCAGAATTGCTTTGAAAAAAATCTAGCTCCACATCATAATTAAGGGCCTCAAGTTTAGCCTGAAGATCAGACAAAGACTCTGAACCATACAGTTCTGTTTCTCTTTTACCAAGCATATTTAGATTGACGCCGTTTATTACTAATATTTTCATTTATGAGACTTTAAACGAATTTANATATCTTTTCAATGAATTTAGNTACATTTTAGANACAGTATAAATTNNTATTTTAGCTGTTTTTAAAGAAATAAACGAAGTAATTAATTGAAAATTTTTAAGTAGGCTATACTTATTGACCAATAAATAATTATGTTAAACAATCTTTTTCCAAAAGTCAGGCCTAGAAGGCTCAGAAAGAATAAAACCATAAGAGATTTAGTTTCAGAAACTAAATTATTTAAATCTAAACTTATTCAACCTTTGTTTGTTTCAGATTCAAATTCACAAAAAATTGAGATTGAAGCTATGCCAGGACAATATGTTCATACAAAAGAGACACTTTTTAAAGAAGTTGATGAGCTGCTAAATCTAGGTATAAAAACAATTGCACTTTTCCCAAATATTTCAAAAAATCTAAAGGACTCAAATGGAACTGAAGCACTAAATCCAGAAAACTTTTTATGTGGTTTAGTTTCAGAATTAAAAAACAAATTTCCAGAATTGATACTTATTACAGATGTTGCTTTAGACCCCTATACAGACTCAGGTCATGATGGAATTATCATNGGAGGAGAGGTTGATAATGATGAAACATTAAAATCCTTAGAAAGTATGTCACTNAACCTTGCTCATTCTGGCTCAGANATTATTGCACCCTCAGATATGATGGATGGTAGAGTGGGNATCATACGAAAAGCTCTTGAAGCAGAAAACNTCAAAAACACNATAATACTTAGCTATAGCGCAAANTATGCTTCTAATTTTTATGGNCCTTTTAGAGATGCTGTTGGCTCAAAACAANCTCAAGGTATTTCAAAAGACTCTTACCAAATGGATAAAAGAAATNTAGAAGAAGCTTTAAAAGAGGCAAGATTAGATNTAAATGAAGGAGCNGATATTTTGATGGTCAAGCCNGGCATGCCTTACTTAGATGTCATTAGAGAAATATCATCAAATACTGATGCTCCTNTNTTTGCTTANCAAGTGAGCGGAGAGTATTCAATGTTGCAACTAGGTATTGACAAAAAAATATTTAAACATAATGTTATCCCTGAGACTTTAATTAGTCTTTTCAGAGCAGGCTCATCTTCAGTAATAACATATTATGCAAAGTGGGTTGCAGAAAATTATGACGATATCAGTTAATAAAGAGACATTTTCAAAAGAAGTACTTGAGCAGTCAAAACTTGTTCTAGTAGATTTTTGGGCAGAATGGTGTGGGCCATGTAAGCAAATAGCCCCAACCCTTGAAGAATTAGCAGATAAATATTCTGAGAACCTTTCTGTTTGTAAAGTTGATGTTGATACCAATAGAGAACTTGCACTGCAATACAATGTGAGGAGTATTCCTTCATTGATGATTTTTAAAAACGGGGAGATGNCTGATAGCTTAATNGGAGCTGTAAGCTTAGAGGAACTAGAAGATTTAGTTACAAGAAACTTCTAAATTTCGNACAAATACATTANTATTGGTACTCGGATAATTCATTCCCACCAAATTTCAATTTTTTTTTAAATATGAACGCATTAGAACTTAAACAAAAACCGACTAAAGAACTCCTTAAGATTGCAGAAGAGCATGGCCTTAAGCATGTTTCTCGACAAAAGAAAGCAGATATTATTTTTAATATCCTCAAAACAATTTCAAAAGATGGTAAAGAGTTATTAGGCGGAGGTATCTTAGAAACACTTCCAGATGGCTTTGGTTTTTTACGATCACCATGGGGTTCATATCTAGCAGGACCTGATGACGTGTATGTATCTCCAAGTCAGATAAGAAAATTTAATTTAAGAACAGGTGATTTTGTAGTTGGGAATATAAGACCACCAAGAGAGCAGGAAAGGTATTTTGCCTTGGTGCAAGTTGAATCTATCAATGATAACGAGCCTTCTAAAACCCAAGAAAAAATTGCATTTGAAAATCTTACGCCATTATTTCCAGATGATCGCTTTAGACTAGAAACTGGTTCAGGAAGTTCTGAAGATATCTCTTCTAGAATAATTGATTTAGTAGCTCCGATAGGCAAAGGTCAAAGAGGTCTGATTGTTTCACCACCAAAAGCTGGTAAAACACTGCTGCTACAAAATCTTGCCCAATCAATTACAAAAAATAATCCTGATTCACATGTGATNGTTTTGCTTATAGATGAAAGACCAGAAGAGGTAACTGATATGCAGAGAACAGTAGATGCAGAAGTAGTTGCAAGTACATTTGATGAGTCACCTCAACGTCATGTCCAGGTAGCAGACTTGGTTATAGAGAAAGCAAAAAGATTAGTTGAACATAAAAAAGATGTTGTAATTCTATTAGATTCAATAACACGTTTAGGAAGAGCATATAACACCGTTCAGCCAGCAAGTGGAAAAATTCTTTCTGGTGGTGTGGATTCCAATGCATTAGAAAGACCAAAAAGATTTTATGGTGCGGCAAGAAATATTGAAGAGGGCGGAAGCCTTACAATTATCGCAACAGCTTTAGTTGAAACTGGTTCTAAAATGGATGATGTGATCTATGAGGAGTTCAAAGGTACTGGTAATATGGAAGTTCATTTAGAAAGAAAAATAGCAGAACGAAGAGTTTTCCCTGCAATTAATATAATGAGATCTGGAACAAGAAGAGAAGATCTTCTTGTAGATAAAGATGAACTAACAAGAGTTCATATGTTGCGTAAAGTTTTAAGCGAACAGGAAGAAGTTGCTGCAACTGAATTCCTTATCTCTAAACTTAAAAATACAAAAACTAACGAAGAGTTTTTTGCATCCATGACAAAAACTAAAGCTAAGTAGTTTTAATTTCTTCTAATAAATCTTCAGCAAAATAATTTATTGTTTTTGCTTTATGGCCATATGAATTTACAGAAGTTTTTATCCTATCTGAAATTGGCAAGTAAATTACATTTTCATTTTTTTGAAATACATATTTGAAATACAAATCTACTGAAAGTGAACTGGTAAAAATTACAGCGCTACACTGAAAAAACCTATCCTTAAGGCTGTCATAGCTCTTGAAAGGAACTCTTACATAAGTATTAATTTCATCTGTTTTGAAACTTGCAGAATTCAAATATTTTGATATTTCAGAAAGCCCTCCTTCGCCTTTTACTACAAGCGTATTTCCTGAGATATCTCCCTTCAACATAAGGCTTATAACTCCCTTTGAATTGAATTCACTTTTTGGCTGTTCAGCAATGTAACCGAATTTTTTTAACTCCTTGCTTGTGCCAGGCCCCATAGCGATAATTCTTTTATCATTTAATTTCTTAATGCATTTAAAATTTTTTACTGCAAACGGGCTCTGAAAGACAATATTCTGATATTTGAGAATGTTAATTACTTGGTTAAGGGTCTTTATGTCGTATAAAGGCACATTCAATATTTCAGCAGCCTGTTCTAAATTTTTTATTGGCCTCGTATCAATAATTTTCATTTAGTAACTCTAGGCCTCCTTCAGAAAGTACTTCATGAATGAATTCATCTAGTGCTTCTTTTTGATAAATCTTTTCAGATGATATTGATTTACTAATAAATGCTTCTCTACCATAAATTTCAAGATCTACATTAAAGTGATTACTAAGTAAATTAGCTTTTATTGACAAAGCAGAACTGCAAGTGGCATTTAATCTCCTGACCACATATCTTTCTATCTCTATACATTGATCAAGTTCCTCGTTTTTTAATTTGGAAAGAATCTTCTTTGTTTCTTGATCATCAGAACGACATTGAATAGCAATGACACCTTGACCAATAGCAGGTAGAAAATCTAAATCTATATAATTTTCATTAAACCCAAGTCTTTCAATGCCAGCTCTGGCTAAAATGATTGCATCAAACTCGCCTTGATGTAATTTATTAAGTCTTGTATCAATATTCCCTCTTATTTCTGTACAGTTTTCATTACCTAAGAAAAATTTACACTGTCTTTTTCTGCGCAAACTTGATGTACCAACATGAATAGTTGATATATCTTTTAAATTTACCCCATCTCTATAAATCAATACATCATTCCTAACAGGGTGAGCAATAGCAGCAAAAATTTCTAAGCCATCTCTATCTATGGCCGACATATCTTTTAGAGAGTGTACTGCCACATCAGCTTCTTTCGAGATCAGACTGTCCTCAATATCTTCTACAAAATGAGCCTTATCAAATAAGTTTTGTCCTTCAGCACTTTTTTTATCGCCTTCGGTAACAAGTTTCTTAATTTCGAAGTCAAGGTTCCTATCATCTAAAGAGTCTATAAGTAATTGGACTTGAGCAAGAGCAAGTTTTGATGATCTTGTTGCAATCTTCATTTCATTACCTCAAATAGCCTTCCATATGATTTTCCAGAAGTAGTTTCCTTTAAAAGGGTAAGTGAATTATTGAAATCAGAAAAATCAAAATTAGACTCTTCAATGTAAATTAACGTCCCTTGTTTTGAAAAATTACTAATAATCTTTGCTAAAATTTTATTGATATAGTCTTTATTATAAGGAGGATCTAAGAATATAAGATCAAAACTCTCATCTTTTGTTCTTCTAATATAATTCTCAGCGCTCTGTTTAAAAAGTCGTACCTCTTTCAAGATATCTAACTCTTTACAGTTTCTGTAGAGAGAATTATAAAGTTCTTGATTTTGTTCAATAAAAACAACACTCTTAGCTCCATTAGATAATGCTTCAATACCCAGTGATCCAGAGCCTGCAAATAGATCAAGGCATTTGCAGTCTGTTTTTAGAGGTCTCAACCAAGAAAATATTTGTTCCTTTATTCTGGACGGTGTGGGTTTTAATTTTGCGTTACTAATGGTCTTTATTATTCTTCCACCTAATTTTCCAGATACAATTTTTATATTAGGCATTATTTATTACAGCTTGGTTTGTTGCAGACCTTCTTCCCATCACTAATCATAATTTCATCTTCATGAATAAAAGTATCGCATTTCTCACATCTAGACATATTCTTAACGTTAGAATTCTTTTTTGCATTATGGATAAAATTCATCACTAATCTTTTGATAAAAAAACGGAGGAGAAAATAAGCTGTTGGGGCAATAACCCCAAAAATTAGAAAGTTCATTTTAGTTAGTGACTTCTACGATTGAAATCTTTTCAGCGTAATCTTCATAACCTAACTCGATGAATGATCTCCTCATGATATCAAGAGCTCTTTCAGTCTCAGTTGAGTTTGGTATATTTTTAAGTACATAATTTGCTCTATTTAGTGCTGCAAGGTAAGCACCTCTTTTCATATAATAATCCGCTCCATCCAATTCGCTACTTGCTATTAGATTTCTAAGGAAAATTAANCTTTCTCTAGCTGAATCAATATATTCACTTTCAGGATATCTNATTAAGAATTCTGTTANGTCAGCATATGACTGCATAGCACCGGATGTATCCCGTTTTGCTAAACTCAATGAAAAAATATTGCCCAATAAGCCATCATCAGCATAATAGCCAGTCATACCTNTCATNAAATAAGCGTAATCAATGTTTGTATTTCTTGGATAAAGTCGTATAAATTTTTCAGAAGCCGCATACGCTTGGTCATAGTCACCAGTCATATAGTGTGCGTAGATTAAATCAGCTCTGGCTTGTTCTGCATAAACGCCGAAAGGGTAAAACCTTTCTATTCTCGCTAATGACTCNACCGCTCCCATGTAGTTTTGAGCATTNATTCTATCTTGTGCCATTCTGTAGAGAATTACTTCTGCTGGCTCAGTNTCATCTCGATCTGTGCTTGCACAGCTCATTAAGATCATTACTGATACTACTAGAATAAAAAACTTATTTTTCATGAAAATTATTTATATGCTTTAAACTAAAACCCAATGATATCAAAAAGATTTCAAGTTGACGAAGAGAATTCAAATAACCGTGTTGATATTTTCCTAGCCAAAAAGTTAGACTCAATTTCTAGGGGAATAGTTCAACAATTAATTTTAGATGGACAGGTTCTTGTAAATAGTCAAAAAGTAAAAAGAAACCATCATTTAAAAGTTAATGATGTAGTAGAGATATCTTTTGAGATAAAGCCTGATGGAGATGATGAGGCTCAAGATATACCTTTAGATGTTGTGTTTGAAAATGATGATTTTTGTATCATTAATAAGCAAGCCGGACTAACAGTTCATCCTGGAGCTGGGCAAAAAGATTTAACGTTGATAAATGGATTGCTTTTTCTAAAACCAGAGCAGAGAGAATTGCCAAGATATGGTTTAGTCCACAGGCTTGATAAAGATACTAGTGGCCTAATGTTGCTAGCAAAAACTATCCAATCCCACACTATCCTCACTGACTTAATCCAAAATAAAAAAATTAAAAGAAATTATTATGCTTTGGTACATGGTGANCCTATATCAGGAAAAACTATTGATTTGCCTATTGGAAGACATCCGAAGAATAGATTGCTTTTCTGTGTCAAAGATGGCGGNAGAACNGCAATAACTCATTTTAAAGTTAAAGAGCGNTATAAGAATTTTAGTTTATTGGATATTGAGCTTGAAACAGGCAGAACTCATCAAATTAGAGTTCATCTTAAGCATATCGGGCACCCAATTGTAGGAGACAAATCTTATAACAATATTAAAATTTGGAAAGATGCAGATCCTAAAGAATTAAAAGCAGTGAGTGATCTTAATAGGCAAGCTTTGCACTCTTATAATTTAGNACTTACTTATTTGAATGAAGANTTTAATTTTGAATCANAGCTTCCTTCAGATTTTGCTGAGACNTGTACAAAATTAGAAAAATGAATGTCATTGAAGTAGAAGGNTTTAATTTTTTAGAAGTTTCNCAAAGCCCAAATATTATTATTTCTTTAAAAGGTGAAAGAAATTTTTCNGCAGNAGATATTAAAACCAAAAAAGGATTGTTAAAAAAATACTTTGGTGTCTTGTCTTATCAAGAGNTTAATCAAACACATAGTACNAATATATTAGGNATTGATGNCAAAGAAAATAATGAGTTNGATGGTTTTNTATCTAATGAAAGTAAAGNTGCTTTTGCAATTAAAACAGCAGACTGTATNCCTCTATTGCTTTGGGATGAAGAAAAAAAATCAATGAGTGGTTTGCATTGTGGCTGGAAAGGTATAAAAAACAANATTATTTCAAAAGCTATCGAAGGAAATCCTTCTAAAGCATTCACTCACGCCTATATTGGTCCCCACATAAGCAAAGAATATTTTGAAGTTAAGGATGATTTCATAGAAGCATTTAGTGAAAATAGTAAAGATATTACCAACTTTTTAGAGAATTTTGAGGGAAGAATGTACATGAATTTAAGGCAATATGTTGTCCATGAATTACATCAATATGGCATTGAAGTAATCAACAATTATTCACCTTGTTCATACCTAGAAAAAGACCATTTTTTTTCTTGGAGACGAGATAATGCAAACCCTTTTCGTAACTTAACTATAGCCTGGTTTTAATAGTCATAAATTAATTAAAAAAATCCTTTCTTTTTTTTTCGAAAGGTCTATACTTTGTCATTCCCCACAAAGATGGGGTCGATCTAATTGAGAACAATTTAGTCACTCGTGTGAGTGCCCAAAAAATTTTCACTGTCAAAAGTGAAACAAAAATTTCCATCTTTTTAGATGGATAACAGTTTATTTGAAGAGTTTGATCATGGCTCAGATTGAACGCTGGCGGCAAGCCTCATACATGCAAGTCGAACGAGAAAGCATCTTCGGATGTGAGTAAAGTGGCGGACGGGTGAGTAATACATAGGAATCTACCCAATGGCGGGGGACAGCTCGAGGAAACTCGAATTAATACCGCATAATCTCTACGGAGTAAAGAGGGCTTCGGCTCTCACCATCGGATGAGCCTATGCAAGATTAGCTTGTTGGTAAGGTAATGGCTTACCAAGGCAACGATCTTTAGCTGGTTTGAGAGGATGACCAGCCACATCGGGACTGAGACACGGCCCGGACTTCTACGGAAGGCAGCAGTAGGGAATATTGGACAATGAGCGAAAGCTTGATCCAGCTATGCCGCGTGTGCGATGACGGCCCTCGGGTTGTAAAGCACTTTAGGTAACGAGGAAAAGTTAGGTGTTAATACCACCTAGCCTTGACGTTAATTACAGAATAAGCACCGGCTAAATCCGTGCCAGCAGCCGCGGTAATACGGATGGTGCAAGCGTTAATCGGAATTACTGGGCGTAAAGCGCGCGTAGGTGGCATACTAAGTTAGATGTGAAATCCCGGGGCTTAACCTCGGAACTGCATCTAAAACTGGTAAGCTAGAGTACTAGAGAGGAAAGTAGAATTCTTAGTGTAGCGGTGGAATGCGTAGATATTAAGAGGAATACCAATGGCGAAGGCAACTTTCTGGATAGATACTGACACTGAGGTGCGAAAGCGTGGGGAGCAAACAGGATTAGATACCCTGGTAGTCCACGCCGTAAACGATGATAACTAGCCGTTAGATTTATCTAGTGGCGCAGCTAACGCATTAAGTTATCCGCCTGGGGAGTACGGCCGCAAGGCTAAAACTCAAATGAATTGACGGGGACCCGCACAAGCGGTGGAGCATGTGGTTTAATTCGATGCAAC
>NZKC01000034.1 GCA_002692475.1 Candidatus Pelagibacter sp. | reverse complement strand
AATATTTTAATTATTATATTTATTATTTTAGGAATGTATTTTGCAATGAGTTTTAATGATCATAATTTTAAAAGAGCTGTTGATGCATGTCTTGCAGGTAGTCAAAAACTATCTGAGTCTAAAATAACAGATTTGGATAAAGCAAAAAAATTTTGTGAAGAGCAGATTAAAAAAGGTAACTAATGAGTGATATCAAAAATATTGAGAAATCATGTTGTGGTCCTGGTTATGCTAGTCCATCTGACGCAATTAAAGCACCAAGTGAAAAACTTTTATATACTATAGCTATTTATACTGGTACAGGAATTCAAAAACCTGATTATCTAGCTACTATTGATGTTGATCCAGATAGCCCTACTTATTCTCAGGTTATTCACCGACTTGAAATGCCTGGAATAGGGGACGAGCTTCATCATATGGGATGGAATGCTTGTTCTTCGTGCCACGGAGATGAGGGAATGAGCAGAAAATATCTTTTAGTTCCAGGTGTTAGATCTAACAATATTCATATAATTGATACAGCAACAGATCCTTTTGCACCGAGAATTCACAAAATTATTGATGGCACTGAAATAAAATCAAAAACAAATTTGTCAGGGCCTCATACAGTTCATTGTCTAGGGTCAGAAATTATTATTTCTTTTTTAGGTAATGCAAGAGGAGAAGCTCCTGGGGGATATTTGCATTTAAATAAAGACTTTGAAATTGTTGGCAGATGGGAAAATTCTATGGGTGATATTCCATTTAGTTACGATTTTTGGTATCAGCCANGACATAATGTAATGGTTAGTTCCGAATGGGCTGCNCCAAATACTTTTATGCCTGGTTTTGATCTTGAAGAAGTAGGTCACTTAAAATATGGACGTAGATTACACATTTGGGATTTTAAAAAGAAAGAACCAGTTGAGACAATGTACTTAGGTGAAGATGGTTTAATACCGCTAGAGGTAAAATTTATGCATAATCCTGATAGCAGTCATGGATTTTGTGGAGCAGCCTTAAGTGCAAATGTAATTCATTTTTGGAAATCTAAAGAAGGAAAATGGGAGTGGGAAAAAATAATTGATGTTGAAAATGAACCACATCCAGAATGGCCTATCCCTATACCCGGAGTAATGTCTGCTATACTTGTGTCAATGGATGATAAGTATCTTTATTTAAACAATTGGCTTCATGGAGATATGAGGCAATACGACATTTCTGATCCTCATAATCCAAAACTTACAGGGCAAGTATGGATGGGAGGTCTTTTAGGTAAAGCACCAATTGTAAATGGAGTAAAAGTTGCCGGTGGTCCACAAATGTATCAGTTATCTTTGGATGGAAAACGTATGTATGTTACAACTTCATTGTTTTCAACTTGGGATAATCAATTCTACCCAGAAATTCGAACTCAAGGTGGAGCTATGATCATGATAGACTGTGATGTTGAAAATGGTGGAATGAAGATCAATAAGGATTTTATAATTGATTTTGGGAAAGAGCCTAATGGTCCTAGTAGATGTCATGAAAGTAGATATCCAGGTGGAGATTGCACAAGTGATATCTGGCTATAATGCAAATTACAATTTCTAATCGCAATAATAAAGTTTACGAGGTTTCAGGGAAAATGTCTTTACTTCAAGAATTGAGAGATCAAGGTGTGGATTTACCTTATGGCTGTCAGTATGGAGGATGTATTACTTGTGCAGCAAAATTAATTGAGGGTGAAGTAGATCAGCGTTCACAAGTTGCACTTAATAATCGACAGATAAATAATGGTTATATAATTTTATGTGTAGCAAGACCAAAAACAGATTGTATAATTGAAATTGGGGTTGAAAGCCATGATAAGCTATACCGCAATCCTTTTCTTGACCCTCTTGCACCACATGAGCTAAAAGCTGATATTGCTATTCAAAAAAACAAAAAAAAATAGTACTTATGAATCATAACGAACCTTATAGTGATGAATATTTAAGAGATATTCTTAGCTCAGTTAAGACAATAGCGATGGTTGGAGCAAGCCCCGATAAAACTAAGTTTAGTTATGGTGTTCTTAGAGTATTACATGAAACAGGCTATGATATGATTCCGGTAAATCCTCGTCCAGGCATAACAGAAATAAGAGGGCTGAAGGTTTATCCAAGTTTAAAAGAAATTGATAAACCAGTTGATATGGTGGAGGTTTTTAGAAAACCTGAAGATCTTTATGCTATTGCCGAAGAAGCAATTGAAATAAATGCAAAAGTTTTATGGGGACAAATTGGTGTTATTAATCATGATGCTGCAAAATTAGCTGAAGAAGCAGGACTTAAGGTGGTAATGAATAAATGCCCAAAAATTGAATTATTTCGTCCGTTTTGGAAACCTCGTCTTGATCTTAAAATTTAAAAATCCTAAATTTAAAATTAAATTATTTGATGAATAAAGTATTTGAATTTTTAGATAAAACCTTTCTAGATTTAGGTCGTCAATTTAAGTGGACGTACCTTCCTCCATTGATGGTTTATGTTGCAGCAGGGATTTCAGGGTTAACAGGAATAGTTGGAACTTTTTTTGTAAAAGATTATTTAAATTTATCTGCAGCTTTTCTAGCGGGCCTAGGGTTTTGGGCAGGAATTCCATGGGCATTAAAAATGCCATTAGGTCATTTAGTTGATCTTATTTGGGAGAAAAAAAACTATATGGTTTATTTAGGTGCAACCTTAATAGCTATTAGTTTGTTAATTATGTTTGGACTTATTATTCATACTGAAAAAATGTCTGAAATTTTTTCTGTTGAAACATGGTTTGTAATAAGTGTTATTTTAGCTCCTGTTGGTTATGTAGTTCAAGATGTGGTAGCAGATGCAATGACTGTTGAGGCAGTTCCTTTAAACGATGATCAAGGAAAAGATTATACAAAAGATCAAATTAAAGTAATGCATACTACTATGCAAACTCTTGGTCGGTTTGCAATAATAGGTGGGACTGTTTTGGTTGCATTAGCAAATGTTATATTATTTAGAGATGTGGCAAGTTTAGAACAGGCAGATAAAATTCAACTTTATGGTTCGATTTATATCTATGCTTTAGTAATACCTGTTGTTTCAATTTTAGGTGTTATATTTGCTAATCATTTAAGAAACAAAAAAATTAAAAGTTTAAAATTAAAGGGGCTGGAGTTTAAAGATGAAAGAGGAACTGAAAAAACAAAAATCAACTGGTGGATTTTAGGTGGAAGCTTAATATTTGTTATTTTTACTCTTTCCATAGGTTCATTTAACGTTCCTTTTGCTCAAGAAATAGTTTTTATTGGCTCAGTTATCATCATTTTATTTTTAATGTTTAAGCTTATCAAAGAGTTGCCTGAGAATTTAAGATTAACAATTGTTGGAACAGCAGTGATTATTTTTATTTTTCGAGCAATGCCTGGACCAGGACCAGGTTTAACTTGGTTTGAAATTGATGTCCTTCAATTTAATGAGCAATTTTTTTCAATTTTATCTTTACTGGCTTCAGTTTTAACTTTAGCTGGAATTGTTTTATTGAGACCTTTTATGGCTAATAATTCAATAGCAAAAATAATAGTTGTTTTGAGTATTGCAGGGGCAATTTTATTTCTGCCTAGTATCGGAATGTATTATGGTTTTCATAACTGGACATCTTCTATTACTGGAGGTGTTATTGATGCTAAATTTATTGCTATAATTAATACAGCTTTAGAGTCTCCCTTGGGTCAAGTTTCAATGATTCCATTGCTTGCTTGGATTGCTAAAAATGCTCCAGCACATTTAAAAGCAACTTTTTTTGCAGTATTTGCATCATTTACGAATTTAGCATTATCTGCAAGTGCTCTTGGTACCAAATATTTAAACCAAATTTTTACAGTTACTAGAGAAGTTAAAGATAAAGTTTCAGGAGAAATCCAAACAACAGCTGATTATTCTGAACTTGGAATTCTATTAATCATAACAGTATTATTAACTTTAATTTTGCCTATTTTGTTTGTTTTTATAATTAATAATAGTAAATACAAAACAACAGAATAAATTAGTAATTTAACTGTTATTTCTATTTTGAAGTTATTGTAAAATTATGAAAAAAATTTTTTTAGTTTATGGTCACTATAATGAAAAATCATTCAATTCTGCAATAAGAGATACCTTTATTAAGACTGCGGAAGAAAAAGGAAATAAAGTTGANGTTGTTGATCTGTATAAAGAAAAATTCGATCCTGTTTTTGCAGGTGAAGAGCCAGGTGATGATGTACTAAACCACCGTAAAAGAATAGAAGAATGTGATACCATTGTTTTAATAGCACCAATTTGGAATTTTAGAATGCCAGCAATTGTTGAGGGATGGATAGATAAAGTCTTAGCACCACCTTGGGCTTTTAGATTTAAACAGTTGTGGGGTAACTATGGGTATCCAATTGGAAATTTAAGAAAAAAGAAAGCAATTATATTTTGTACTTATGGCTCACCAAGATTAGCAATCACTACTTTTTTTTTAAACTTACCTATCAGAAGGTTAAAAAGAGGAGTATTTCATATGTGTGGCATATATAACATTGTCTATAGAAGATATTTTGCAGTACCATTTGTAAGTGATNNNAANAGAAAAGAATTTTTAGAAGATGTTAAAAAAACTGCAAACAACATTTAAAATATTAATATTATTATTAATCTCAATTTCAATTTCTAAAGCAGAACTATTAANCCCAAGTAGCGATATTAAACCTGCAGAAGTCGTNAAGATTCAATTAACAGGACTTCAAAATAATGACTCAAGATTTAAAGATAGTGGAATAGAGCAAACTTGGAACTTTGCACACCCAAATAATAGAAAAGTGACTGGACCATTGGATAATTTTAAAAGGATGCTAAAGGGGGACTCTTACCAGATGATGATTGATCATTTAAGTCACACTATAACTCAGCTAGGAAGTAGCGATAAATGGGCACAATTTGAAGTNGTTATATTAGATAAGAATAAAATTTATCATAAGTTTAATTGGCAAGTTGAAAAATATACTTTAGAGGGAGCTTTTAAGAATTGTTGGCTGACTACTATGGTCTCAAATCCTATCCCATTAGGTAGCTCAATTTAATTCTCTATACATACAATTTTGTTTCGTTATTTNAAAAAATTTAGTAGGAATCGCTGATGAAAACAAAAACAAAAGTTGTAGTAGTAGGTGGNGGTGTAGTAGGGGTTAGTGCTCTTTATCATTTAGCAAAAAAAGGTTGGTCAGATGTTGTTCTTGTAGAACGAAAAGAATTAACNTCAGGTTCAACTTGGCACGCNGCNGGNNTNNTACCATTNTTTAANATGAGTTATTCAGTAGGACAGCTTCATAAATANGCNGTCAATCTTTACAAAAAGTTAGAGGAAGAAACAGGAAAGAATGTAGGNTTTAGNGTAGTTTCAAATATAAGATTAGCAAACAANAAAGATAGGATGGATGAGTATTTCCAATATGCTGGNGTTGCTCAAACAATTGGTGTTGATGTTAAATTTTTAACACCNGATCAAGTAAAAGAAATTTGGCCTTTATGTAATACATCAGATTTAGTTGGAGCTATTCAACATCCAGAGGANGGATATATTCAGCCTGCCGATTTAACNCAAGCTCTAGCAACAGGNGCGAGAAANAGAGGAGCTGAAATTTATAGAAACACAACAGTANTAGGAATTAAACAAACNAAAGAAGGNTGGGTCGTTGAAACNGATAAAGGGACTATTGAATGNGAACATGTTATTTCNTGNTCAGGAAACTTTGCAAGACAAACTGGAAAAATGGTAGGATTAGATATACCTGTTATACCAGTTGAGCATCAATATATTGTGACTGAACCACATCCAGAAATTCAAAAAAGAAAAAAAGATGGTTTACCAGAAATGGGTGTACTAAGAGATAGTGATAGTAGATGGTACATGAGAGAAGAGGCAGGAGGTTTAATTTTAGGACCTTATGAAGATGGGGCACCTGCTTGTTATGTAAATGGACCATCAAAAGAATCTGAATATGAATTATTTCAAGAAGACCTTGATAGATTAGCGCCACACATTGAAGGAGCAATTCACAGGGTTCCTGCATTTGGTGAGGTTGGAGTAAAAAAAGTTTATAATGGTGCTATTTGTTACACTCCAGATGGAAATCCTATTGTTGGACCAGCTTGGGGTTTGAAAAATTTTTGGATAAACGAAGGACACAGTTTTGGTATTACAGCAGCAGGAGGTGCTGGATGGCAGTTAGCAGAATGGATTGTTGATGGAGAGCCAACAATTGATATGTTGGGAGTAGAACCTAGAAGATATGGAGATTATTGTTCAAAATCTTATTTAAAAGAAAAGAATGAAGAAGCTTATAGTCACGTCTTCATCACACACTTTCCTGATGAAGAAAGACCTGCAGCAAGACCTCTTAGAACCGCACCATGTTATGACAGAATGAAAAATTTAGGAGCGGTATTTGGTCAAAAATTTGGATGGGAAAGACCTAATTTTTTTGCAACTGATGGAATGGAGCAGAAAGATGATTGGTCTTTTAGAAGATCTAATTGGTTTGAAGCAATAAAAAAAGAGTGCAAAAATGTTAGGGAGAATGTTGGTCTTTTAGATATGTCAGCATTTGCTAAATGCAGAATTAAAGGACCAAAAGCTGAGGAATTTTTAGATAAGTTAGTTGCAAATAAACTGCCAAAAAAAATTGGTAGAATTAATTTATGCCACGCTTTAAATACTAAAGGTGGAGTGCATTCAGAATTTACTATTATGCGTGAAGCAGAAGATAGTTTTTATTTAGTTTCAGCAGGTGCATATCAAAGACTTGATCATGATTGGATACTAAAGTGGATGCCGAGTGATGGCTCAGTACAATTTGAAAACCTAACAAACAGCATGGGTGTTTTGGTGGTTTCAGGACCAAAAGCTAGAGAGTTAATGACAAGAGTTTCAAAAGATGATTTTTCTAATGAAAACTTTAAATGGCTAAGTGCAAAAAATGTAGATATTGGATTTGCTCCTGTAAATGCTATGAGAGTTAACTTTGTTGGTGAGCTTGGTTGGGAATTGCATCATCCAATTGAATATCAAAATCATATTTTTGATAAGTTAATGGATGCTGGTAAAGATCTTAATCTAAAACCGTATGGTATAAGAGCAATGAATAGCTTAAGAGTAGAAAAATCATACAAACTTGTGGGAACGGAACTATCAATAGAATATTCACCCTATGAAAGCGGTTTGGATAGATTTGTTCATCCAAATAAAGGAAGTTTTATTGGATTAGATGCATTAAACAAATGGAGAGAGAAAGGGTTTGATAATAAATTAATAACTTTGGAAATACATAATGCAACTGATGCAGATGTGTTAGGAAATAATCCAATTTATGAAAATGGCAAAGTAATTGGAAGAGCTACAGGTGGCGATTTTGGATTTAGACTTAATAAATCAATTGCGCTAGGAATGGTTAAACCAGAANTAGCAAATGTTGGACAAAAATTAAAAATTGATATCCTTGGCAAAATGCANGAGGCAACAATTCTTGAAGAAAGTCCTTATGATCCAGAAAATAAATTGTTGAGAGCATAATGAAAATACTAGTAGCAGTAAAAAGAGTAATTGATTACAACGTTCAAATAAGAGTTAAAGAGGATGGAAGTGGNGTTGTAACTGACAACGTTAAAATGTCGACCAATCCACCAGATGATAATGCAGTTGAAGAAGCAGTNAAAATTAAAGAAGCCGGAAAAGCAACTGAAGTTGTTGCAATTACTGTTGGTGAAGAAAAAGCTCAAGAAACTGTTAGGAAGGCATTGGCTGTAGGAGCAGATAGAGGAATTCATGTTAAAGCTGAAGGCATTCTTGAACCATTAGCTGTATCAAAAATTTTGCAAAAGGTTGTTGAAAAAGAAAAACCTGATTTAGTATTTATGGGCAAGCAAGCAATAGACGATGATTGNAATCAAACTGGCCAAATGTTAGCTGCTTTATTAAATTGGCCTCAAGCGACTTTTGCATCAAAGATTGATGTCAAAGATAAATCTTTAGAGGTTACAAGAGAAGTTGATGAAGGATTGGAAACAATTTCAGTAAATGTACCAGCGATTGTAACGTGCGATTTAAGACTAAATGAACCTCGATATGCATCTTTACCAAATATTATGAAGGCTAAAAAGAAGCCATTAGAGCAATTAAGTGCTACAGATTTAGGTATTGATACTAAACCAAGAATCGAGCAAATTAAGGTTGAGGAACCTCCTAAAAGAAAAGCAGGTATTAAGGTAGGAAGTGTTTCGGAGTTAGTACAAAAATTAAAAAATGAAGCAAAGGTAATATAATGTCAGTTTTATTAATTGCAGAACATAATAATAAAGAGCTTAAGCCTTTTACATTAAATGCAATAACTGCGGCCTCTCAAATAGATCAGGATTTACATGTTTTGGTGATTGGGCATAATGCAGATAACGCTGCAAAAGCAGCATCATCAGTGCCGTTAGTTAAAAAAGTTATTCAGATAGATAANTCAATCTATGAAAATTATTTAGCCGANAATTTTACACCTGTAATAATAAAACATGCAGAGAACTATTCACATATANTTTGNTCAGCTAATACATTTGGTAAAAATTTAATGCCAAGAATTGCNGCTCTAATGGATTGTTCTCAAATAAGCGATATAATTAAAGTTGTTTCACCAGATACATTTTTAAGACCAATTTATGCAGGAAATGCATTTGCTACAGTTAAAAGTAATGACAAAAAAAAATGCGTTACTATCAGACCAACATCATTTGATGCTGCACCTTCAGATGGTGGTACAGCCGAGATAATTAAAGGGGATGGTGCTGATGAATTTACTTTAACAAAGTTTGTTAAAAAAGAGGAAATTAAATCTGACAGACCAGAGCTTGGAACTGCGAGAATTGTAATTTCAGGTGGAAGAGGTATGCAAAGTGGTGATAATTTTAAATTAATTACAGCAATTGCAGATAAATTAAATGCAGCAATTGGTGCATCGAGAGCAGCCGTTGATGCTGGTTATATAACTAATGATCACCAAGTTGGTCAAACAGGCAAAGTTGTTGTACCAGATCTTTATATCGCAGTTGGAATTTCAGGTGCGATACAACATCTTGCAGGTATGAAAGAAAGCAAAGTAATTGTCGCAATCAACAAAGATGGCGAAGCTCCTATATTTAGTGTAGCAGATTATGGACTTGAGGCTGATTTATTTGAAGCGTTACCGCAATTTTTAGAAGAATTGAACAAATTAAACACTATACAAAAATAACAAATATTGTAAAAAAATACCATTATGTCTAGAGAAGTAATGGAATATGATGTTGTAATTGTAGGTGGTGGGCCATCAGGTTTATCAACTGCCATTAAACTTAAACAATTAAATCCTGAAATAAATGTTTGCGTCCTAGAGAAAGCTGCTGAGATCGGTGCTCATATTTTGTCAGGGAATGTTTTTGAAACTAGAGCTTTAGATGAATTAATTCCTAATTGGAAAGATTTAAAATCTCCAATAAAAACAAAAGTTACAAAAGAAAAATTTTTATTTTTAAGTAAAACTAAATCTCTGAGCTGGCCCACATGGTTGTTACCCAAAGTTCAACAAAATCATAAAAATTATATAATTAGTCTTGCAAACTTATGTAGATGGTTATCAGAACAAGCAGAGTCTCTTGGAGTAGAAATTTTTCCTGGTTTTCCAGCAAGTGAAATAATTTACCACGAAAATGGTTCGGTAAAAGGTGTTGCAACTCAAGACATGGGCATAGACAAGGATGGAAATAAAAAAGATAGCTTTGAATCTGGAATTGAACTTCATGCAAAAGTTACAGTATTTGCCGAAGGTTGTAGAGGGCATTTAGGAAAAGAATTAATTAAAAAATTTGAATTAGATAAAGATAAAGATCCACAACAATATGGAATTGGTTTTAAGGAAATTTGGGAAGTGGATGAAAGCAAACATGAAGAAGGCATGGTAATGCATACAGCGGGTTGGCCATTAGACAATAAAACTTATGGCGGTAGTTTTATGTATCACGCTGAAAATAAACAAATATTTTTAGGTTATGTAATTGGATTAGATTATCAAAATCCTTACTTATCTCCTTTTGATGAATTTCAAAGATTTAAAACTCACCCAGCAATTAAAAAGATAATTGAGGGAGGAAAAAGAATTTCTTATGGTGCCAGAGCCCTTATTGAGGGGGGATTACAAAGTTTGCCGAAGATGTATATGCCAGGTGCATTGTTGGTAGGGTGCGATGCTGGAACTCTAAATATGCCAAAAATTAAAGGCTCACATACAGCAATGAAAAGTGGGATTATAGCTGCAGAAACAATCCATGAATTTATTAAAGAGAACAAGGAATTATCAAATTATGAAACAAAATTTAAGAACAGCTGGGTTTATGAAGAGTTACATGCTGCAAGAAACGTAAAGCCTAGCTTTAGTTGGGGATTAATTTTAGGAATAATTTTTACAGGAATAGATCAAATTTTATTTAGAGGAAAATTACCTTTAACTTTAAAACATAAACACGCTGACCATGAGACCTTAAAACCCGCAAATAGTATGCCTAAAATCGAATATCCAAAGCCAGACAATGTAATCACTTTTGACAAAACAAGCTCAGTATATTTAACAGGAACAAATCATGCTGATAATCAGCCAGTACATTTAAAGCTTAAAGATAAAGATTTACCAATAAAATATACTCTTGATAAGTATGATGAGCCCGCACAAAGATATTGCCCTGCTGGCGTATATGAAGTGCAGCTAGAAAACAACATTCCAAAGTTTGTCATAAACTCACAAAACTGTATTCATTGTAAGACTTGTGATATTAAAGAACCTTCACAAAATATTACTTGGGTAACCCCAGAAGGCAGTGGTGGACCAAGATATGGTAATATGTAATTACGATAGATCTATTGCAAACTTTTTTAAAGTTTCAATGGGAATTAACTTTAAAGTATTTTCGTGAGTTTTTTTCAAATATATAGGACAACCTTTACCTGCATCAACAGCTTTTGCAAACCATCCAGCGCAAACGCACCAACTGTCACCGTTTTTTAATCCAGGAAAACCAAATTCAGGATGAGGTGTAATTAAATCATTACCAGCTTCTTTGCACCATTCTA
>NZKC01000044.1 GCA_002692475.1 Candidatus Pelagibacter sp. | reverse complement strand
ATCATAACTTTGATTATAACTTACTTTTACAGAGTTAGGCATATACAATGCTATGCCAGATGTTGTAATAGAATGACCTGGTACTTTTGCTGTAATTTTAGGTGTAGTTCTTACCGTACCACCATCTGCTGTACCAGCTTCATTTGAATTTCTAAAAGCACTTACTTGTGGACTATAACCTATAAAACCTGATTCAAATAATATGTAATGGCCAAGTTCATTACTACCTAGGTCTAGTGGATATTGTACAGGACTAAATGATAATGGGTTTTCTCTTACCTTTTGTGAAGGACTATCTGGTATATCAAATGGTCCTTTTTTTAATAACTGAGCTGCTACTTTACCACTATCTTTTGCCTTACCAGAATTTAGAAAATTACTAATCTGACCTGATACAAAACCTGTAGCAAGATTGCCTATGTGATTTTTTAATGATTTAAATGCCATGTATAAATAACCTTTAGTTAGTAATATTTATATAGATTATAGGTACATTATGAGAAAGAGTTATAGAGGTTTGTTTAGACCCACCAATCCAAAGAAATACATAGGTAACACCAAACAAATAGTATATCGGTCATTATTGGAAAGACGGTTCATGCGTTATTGTGACCTAAATGAGGATATATTATATTGGGCAAGTGAAGAATTACCAGTTAGATATTATAATCCACTAGACAAAAAATATCATAGATACTTTCCTGACTTTATTGTAAAGACGGTCAATAATGAGAAGTTTATGATTGAAATAAAACCATCAAGACAAGTAGCAAAACCTAAAACACCTAAAAAGAAAACCAAGTCTTACATGAGAGAGTCATTTGAATATATCAAAAACCAAGCAAAATGGCAAGCAGCAAAATCTTATTGTGATGATAAGGGTATGAAGTTTAAATTAATTACTGAAAAAGACCTAGGCCAGTATTAAGCCACGCCATTATAATTATATCTATCAAAATAAGGGTCAATACTAACATTTAAACTGCCAGTATAAGTTTCAGTCTTAGCATAATTAGAATTAGCAACTTGTTTAGTTGATTGGTCGTTATTGATAATTGTTACTGCACTATTATTACCAGCATTATTAATTGTATTTGTTTTATATGTTTGTTCGGTAACATTTCCTTGTACATCTTCACTTGCTATTTTAGCAATCTCTGTACCACTTTCAACATCTGTTGTTACTTCATTACCTTTTGTGTAACTATCAAATACTCTTTTAAATGCCTCACCTGGTGATTCACCACCCGGTAATATTGCTTTCGCAGCTGCAACACCACCCATAGCAAGACCTTTAAATAATGCACCCATGTCAAATAGTCTTTGTTTTATGGCACCAAAGTCAATTGTAAATAAATCTTTTATATAATTAAAGGCACTCATTATAGGACCATCATCTGCAAAGAAAAAGTCTAATAAACTAAATGGCTTTTCGGGGTCACCAAAACCAAATATATCTTTAATAAAGTTTACTGCCATATCAATAGGCGCCGTCAATACGGTCAAGAAGAAAGAGCCTGTGCCAGAAAATAGATTACCAAAACCTTTTAATATTCTATCAAAGTCTAATGTAAATATACCTGTAATTATATCAACTATACCACCAATGGCGTCGCTAAAGAAACCTGTAATCTTTTCACCAAACTCTGTTACGAATTTACCAAGATTATCTAAACCTAAAAATGATAGTGCCATGCCAACTAAATCTGTAATTAATCTAACAAATGTACCAATAAAACCATCTACAATACCTACTACTGCACCTTTAATACCATCTACAATTTTACCTGTATTTTCATATTCTTTCGTAAATCCTGATACACCGTCAAATATACCAAGTATGATAGTTAATGGCAAGAATAATTTACCAATAGTTTTACCTATTGCTTGAATTGGTTTTAATATAGAAGCAATTGGTCCATCTACTGCATTAAATATGCCACCTGCACCTGTTAAACCACCAAAAAAACCTTTGATTGGTTTTACCACATTTTGCAATGCAAGTTTAGCGTCATCAAAAGTTGGTAATAAGCCTGCAAGAGCACCACCTCTACCAACACTAAAAAAGTTTTTAACCGGTGTTATAACACCAGATTGAAATGATTTTAATATACCTCCTAATGGATTACCTTTAAAGAATTTTTTAAACTCATCAAATTTACCTAATAAAGGCGCACCAATATTTGTCTTAACTAAATTTTTTACATTACCACCAAATTGATTTAACACTAATTGAATATCTTTAACAATTCTAGGACCAAAGCCTAATGTTCCTATTGTACCAATGCCTTTTGCAAAGGTAGACATTGCTCTCATTGATTTTAATTGTTGTGGTAATTTGAGTATGTCTGTATTCATACCCATTTCTTTTGCAAAATAAGCTAATGNANCNATNGCAGCCAAACCAGCAGCACCAAAACCACCAGTTATATCNTCTTTANTNANACCNCCACCGCCACCTGCACCATCACTTGGTGCTTGTATTCTTTCTTTATCATTTTCTCTTTGTTGGTCTCGTTCTCTCTGAAATCTTGACTTATCAAAGGCAAACATAGACTTTAAAACATTTGTAAGTCTTTCTGTATTGCCTTCATTTTCTCTGGAGATACTTCGTAGGTCTTCTAGTAATGGTACTGCACCACTACCNCTTTCCATAACAGCACCGCCGCTACCTGTTAAGGCAGAGCCTACGGCCATTTGGCCTGATTGTACTGCACCTACTATTGAATCTCTAATTGCCATTAATCTTTAGCTTTTACTTTTGATGGTTTACCATTTACATATATTGCAAACCAACCAGCGCCAGCACCAACTACTACTGAAACTAACCCTGCTTGTGCGTTGTTAGGAGCCTCTAGTGCCATAAACCAAGTGATAACTTCCATAAATGCATATGCATAAGCGACCATCATNANTCTTGGTACTAATCTCCAGTTTGATATTAATTCAGGTACTTCTACCTCAATAAAATGCCACAATTGTTTACAACCATATTTAAATCCTGACCAGCCTGCGCCGAACATTGATTTTATTTTTTGTATCATTTNTTAGCCCTTTCTCTAGCTTTTTCTTTTTCTTCTTTTATGTGATTAATTAATAAATCAACATAAATTTCCCTCTCCCAAGGCACCATATTCTCTAANTCTGTTAAAGAATATTTATGATGTTGCATTAAAGCAAAGTTTACCTGAAATAAGTTCTCTAGGCTGTCATGTGAGAGGGCGATACGAAAAAACTTTGTAGACCACTCAACACTACTTTACTTTTTACTTTTGTTTTAGGGTTTTCAATCTCTAGTTCATGTTGTAACCTTGGCATAGTATTAAAGAATTGTTGTATTTTATTAAAATGTTCACTTGTTAGTGATTCAATAAAATTCTTCATCTCTTCTTTACTATAATCCATACCCTTATGCACCGTTTCACCATCATAAATTTCATAAACTGTATCAGCAATTATATCAAATAATTGTTCAGTTTTTAATTTAGTAGCGTCAACGCTTGGGTCAAAACTATTGATTGTAGGATACTTCATAACCATTTTTATTTTATCGTTAATCTGTATCTCATTGCTGTGCTTGTCATCAACTTGCACCTCAACCTTTGATAAATCAACTTCTACATTTGCGTAGGTTTCTTTATCGTCTGGACATAATAGTTTAAGTTTAGCAACTTCACCAACTGACTTAGCTCTTATATTTAAAAATATATATTCTAAATCAAATGTAGGAAGTGCTTCAACATTTATAGTACCAAATGTACAAGTATGAACAATCTCTTTCAATGCTTTTGTTACTTGAGCAGTTTCTTCAGATTCCATAGCCAGTAATAAAATCTTTTCTTCTTTTACAAGAAAAGGTCTATACTTGACTTGTACATCACTTGATGGTAATGTCAACTCATATGTCGCTGTATCTAATATAGGCAATGCCATAATATTATCTCCTTATTAATATATTAACCAAAAGGTGGAAATAATCTTCCACCAGTTATTCTACCAATTGGTAGATTTCTTCTAGTAGTTTGTAGTATATCTCTACCTGCTCGTCTGAATTCAGGCGGCAGTTTATTTAGTATACCACCAAACAAACCAAAATCTTTACTTGCTTTAATAGTAGGCACATCACCAATTGCTTGGCCTACCGTAGCACCATTGACTTGGTCAATGGTCAAATTTCTCCATGTTCTAAAGTTTAATGTAATAGGAACAATGGTCGCTTGGTCACCATTTGCATATGCATATTCTATTGAACCTATTGTTTGTGGATAAACTTCATACAATCTAATACCGTATGTTACTCTTGCTTCATCATCTTGTTGTGAGTCAAACTGACCTAATGTAAATATGTCCATACTGCCAACATAATCATCATAGTATCTCATGTTATGGCTATTAATGTTCATTATACCTTTTTGCCAGTTCTCAAAAAATAATCTTTGTCTTAAAAATTTATCACCATAAAAAGAACACTCTATATTACCATTAAAAGAATATGCATAAGGCATTTTTCTTCCTGGTCCATACATTCTATGGTCAACCGTATTTACATCTCTTGTTGGTAATGTAATTGCATTACACATTAAACCAACATTTTCTCTCATTTGAGAGCTCTTTAATTCATTTACATCATCATCTCTACCTCGCTCAGATGGTGGTCCACCTGGCGTCAATTGTATTTTTTGTGGCGGGTGTATAACAATTAAATATCTATTTGGTCTAGCAAAACCCTCACCTTGATTTATTTGTGATTGAAACCTTTGTATTTGGCCTGAACCACCTGGTCGTCTTTGTAATCTAGGGTCTTTATGAATATCTACTAATGACTTATCTCTAGGCAAACCTAGTCTTATGTCAAAATTTCCTATTCGTCTACCGCCTCTTAAAATTGCCATCTAAAAATTCTTCCTTGCAGCTGCAAATACACCACCCAAAGTTCTACCTTGAAATTGTGCAACTGGTAAATATGCTGCCAAAGCCATCTCATTTACATTTACTCGTAAAAAGTTTGACCTGACATGTGAGTATAAGTATCTTTTTATTGCCACTTTAGTATATTTATTACTTTTAATTGAGTTATATGAAGCTTGAATTTTTGTTGATTGGTCAAATTTACCATTACTGGCATATCGTTGTAATTCTTGTAAAAACTTAAATCTAGCACCATATGGTAAATAGTGAAAATTAAGACCTATAAATCCACCTTTCATAGGTTCTAATGGCAACACTAACGGAAAAGTATCATAATATGGTAGTCTTGTTTTAAATTTAGGGTCATAGAAAAACATACTCATACGACCACCACTAGGTCTACCTAGTAATTTACCACTAGCAAATAGTTCACTAGGGCTACTTCTATCTGTAATTAAAGATACAGCGTTCCTATACCAGGACGCTGATTTCATCTTGTTACCTTGTAAGTCTTTTAGTGGTTCAAATATATCAATTGCCATACCACTATTTATAAGAAAACCCTTAGCGATTTCTCGCTAAGGGCTAATACCTCGGTAAGAGAGAGAAAGGATTAATCTTCGCTTGCTAACTTACTAAAATACGACAATGTGTCGTCATCTTCACTAGCAGGCTTAGATTCGTTTACCTTTGGCATTTCCACGCTACTTGTAGATTGCTGTGGTGGGAGGTCTACTTCATCTACCGTAGTCGTGCTTTGCGTTCCCGTAATTACCCTATTCAGTTTCTCTTTGAGTTCATCATAGGTCTTAAAATTACTAGGGTCAACAAATGGTTTNAGAGGNTNTTGTTTTTCCCATATCGCCTTAATGTCATTGTCTGACTCTTTTAATTGCGATACACCCTCAAATTCAGATTTGTCATAGTTCCAATAACCATCAACTTTTCTAATTTTTAGTTTAAAGTTTGCACCTTTCCAAAAATCAAATGGGTTGATTGGTGATTCATCTTCAAATGCTGGTTGCATTGCTTCTGTAATCTTATCAAAAATCTTTTTACCAAATTTAAATAAGAAAACTTTACCTTCATTTTCTGGATGTTTAGGGTCGCTAACAATAAAAATGTTAGAGTAGTACGACAACTTTCTTTTTCTTTTTCTAGCGATATCTTTATCACTATCAACACCAGTATTCCATAATCTAGTATTGTCTTCACTAACCGGGTCTTTATGATTTAAAGTTGTTAGTGAGTTCTCAATATACCAACCACCTTTGTCTTGAAAGGCATGAGACCATACTCTTTGCCATGGCATTTCTTCGCCATTAGGAGCAGGTAAAAATCTAATAACAGCATAGCCGTTACCAGTTTTATCTAACTCTGGTTTCCAAAGTCTGTCGTCTTGGTATTTGTTTTTGTTTGATTGGTCCTCTGGTGAAAGTTTTGTTTCCAGAGCTTTTGTTATTGCGTCAAAATTACTTGACGAGCTTTTTAACGATTCGAAATCCATATTTATTCTCCTATATTAAATGTATTCGTTGTCTTTGTGTGGCCTATATTATCGGCCTCGTTATTATTTATACAAGTTTTAGCTTGCATTTAAATAATTCATTACATTTTCAGGTGTTGATACCATATAAGGGTCATCATCATCTGAAAAATTGTTAAAACCTGGTTCTTCAAAAATCTTATCTATTATACCATCATTTACAATAGCTGCATATCGCCAAGACCTCATACCAAAACCTTGTTTAGGTTTAGCAACTAGCATACCCATATTACTTGTAAATGTACCACAACCATCTGGTATCATTTTAACATTTTTAATTTCTAAATCTCTTGCCCAAGCATTCATTACAAAGGCGTCATTTACTGATACACAATATACATCATCAATGCCTCTGTCTTTAAAATTTTGATACATTCTATCATAACTTGGTAACTCTTCGCCTGAACATGTTGGTGTAAATGCACCAGGCAAACTAAACAATACAATTTTTTTATTGTTAAATAATTCGTCTGTTGTTTTATCTACCCATGAGCCACCGATAAAAGTACAACCGCCTTTTTCATCTGTATCACCAGTTCTAAATTTAAATGTGTGTTTTTTTATATTATACATAATACTTCTCTGTTATACATTAATAAACAATGCGTCTTTCGTGGGATTAGTTGGAACGCACCCACAATCTTCCGGGAAGAGTCCATCTATGAGAAAGATAGTCCCTACTCAAAACTAAACATGGTGTCTTCAGCCACTCGGCCGTAACCCTCCATGCCCATGCCTTTAGCCCTCTTAAGCTATATTCAGCCAGAAAGAATAATACACTTGCAATTGTAAAATTGTTACGCATTGTTTATCAATATACACCATTTACGCTAAGTTGTCAAGCGTGGAATAATCGGTGTATGTAATATTTTTTCTTTCATTCCACTTTTCAATAGGACCGTTTATAGCGTCCCTACCGTCATTATATCTATTTACTTTGATGAATTTTGTATTAGGGTACCAATCTGCCAATGTGTACCATTGGTTTATCCAGTTTACAGCAGGTGTAGGTCCGTTCTCTGGTGCTACATAATGTTTGGTACCTTTGTATAAATTGTTTACTTTATCTGTTGCACTATGTAAATCGTGACCTATCAAATATATCTCATCTGGTTGTTCTCTATGTATTGCTACATAACCTGCACTTGCACCACAAGCCCAACCGTGGTCTCTAGGTTTATCATTCTCTGTCATTATATCGGTCAACGATATAGAATGGTCAGGTTCTTTTATCCAAGATACTTTAATCGTAGCATGATTAATCTCTTTCTTTTCCAAATGCATTATATCTTTTTTAAATTTATCTGGTTCTCTTTTTATCATGTTTACAATGCCTTGAATATTAGAGCCATGCATTACATATTCTTTACTATCGCCTCTATCATTTGATTTCAAAACATATTTTAAATGTTCATCAGCTTCTAATTTATCTGCACCAGCATATAACATTGTTTCATATGTCATAGCAGGTACTTTTGTCCAATCTCTAAAATAACAAGGTATCTTTTGTGCTACGCCAGCATGATATATCTCATGCATAATACCATGGTCAACAGCTGTTAATACATCTGGCATAAAATCTCTGTATATAGCATTACAACCATATATCGTACCGTGTTTTCTTAATTGTTCTAGGTCAAAACCTTGACGACTTTCACCGTTACCAATACAAAATACTCTTTTCACTTTTTGCCTGTCTGCTTTATTTTGTCTGGACATTTTTAGTCCAATATTCAACATCTCTTCTTCTTTTGGCCATTCTTCGTCAAAATACTTAGCCATAATAAAAATTTAAAATACCACTTGCAAATATAAAGATTGCAACACCATTTAATAATATCAATGCTCTATCATGCCACATCATACCTACAATTAACCAACCAGATACACCTATTAAATGTGTCCACATATTCCAAGGTTCTATACTTGCTGATGTCAAAACCATACCTGTCAAAATTACTAATGATGACGCCCATTTAACATACCAAGATGTATCACCTTTTGGTGTTACCTTTTTAAATA